>JALOPA010000149.1 GCA_025454125.1 Thermodesulfobacteriota bacterium | reverse complement strand
CAACATCCCGAGGACCAGGCTTCTTTGATACGCATTGAGGAACTTCGCGCCATGCTGGAGGCTGTTCCTCCATTGCGTGAGACTGCGCCCCTTGAGCCGGAGGCAGAAGCTCCTGCGCCGGAGCCTGGACTTTACCTGCCGGAGGACGCGGTTCCAAAATCAAAACAAAGGAAAGAGAAAACCATCGCCATCCTGGAATCCTGGCTGGCCAATATACGCAAGATGTCCGAGGACACCCTTTCCGCTTAGAACAAGAATCGTCTTCCACACGACACCGTGCATTCCCATCGTTCAGGGTTCGATACCTCACCATGAACGCAAAACCATTGACCTGGAAAGCAGAACGATCGTTCGTGCTGAGGTATCGAAGGACGAGCGCCGGTGAAGCGGCGGCATCTCCTCGCCGCCGGTCCGCCCGCTGAGAGGCGTTTTGCAGAGATGAACCATCGCATGGAATCGGGCTTCAACTTCTCACCCACCGGCATAGGCAGCGTGCCCTATCTGGATGTGCGCGACACATGCCGGCGCATTCTCGACCTGTGCCCCCACATCCCCTTCTGGCCTCAGTGTGTGAAGCGCAGCCGTTTTGAAGACATGGTGGTCCAGTTCACAGAGGGTCTCCCCCTTCTTCAAGTGACCGAGGACCGCAAAGTGCTTCTCACCGTGCATGGGGATGCGGAAAAGGACCTCCTCGCCTTTTATGATCGGTTCCTCGCCGAGGACGTGGGGCACTTTGCCCTCAGCAAAGACTACGCCCCCGGCTTGCATGAGATGCTCGGCCTTATCGAGCGCGCGCCCGGGAAGGTCGGTCCCTTCGTCAAAGGGCACACGGTCGGACCGGTCACCTTTGGCGCGGCGATCAAAGACCGCGAGGGGAGGAACCTCTTCTTCTATCCGGAGCTGGCCGAAGCCTTTGTCAAGGCGCTGGCCATCCGCGCCCTGTGGCAGGTCAGGGAACTGGGCCGGTCGGGCAAGCGGCCGATCCTGTTTTTGGACGAGCCTTACCTGGCCGGCTACGGGTCAGCCTTCACGCCGATCCAACGCCACGAGGTGGTGGCTCTGATCAAGGAGGTGGTGGATTACGTCAGGGAGAGGTCCGAGGCGATCATCGGCATCCACTGCTGCGGCAACACGGACTGGTCCATGATCGTCGACACCGGGCCGGACATTCTCAGCTTTGACGCCTTTTCCTATCTGGACTATTTTTTCCTGTATCCCGGTGAGCTCCGGCGATTTGTCGAATCCGGCGGAACCGTTGCCTGGGGCATCGTGCCTACCTTCGGGTTCACCGGCAGGGAAACCGTCGAGGACTTGTCCACCCGCCTCCAAGAGGGTCTGAACAAACTTCATGATCTGGGTCTCGATCCCGGCCGGGTGGCCAGGCAGTCGCTGCTCACGCCCGCATGCGGTACCGGGACCCTGGAACCGGCTGCCGCGGATCAGGTCTTTGCTCTTCTTCGTGCGCTTTCGGAGAGATGGGTTCAGGAGGGGTGACGACTCGGGCTACCTCGGCCGGGGGAGCGGCACTGGCCTGATTGGGCCGCCTCTTGAAGACCTGAAGAAAATGATCCGGGCCGCTCCGCCGGCAAGGAAAACATTTCCTCCTGCCCGAACAGACCCGAGTTTAAAATCGCTCACATTGTAAACATTCCCGTCCTCAGCCACATAACCGAGAAAGTCGCCGGCCTGGTTGAAGATGTCCCCATTCGGATACACCCTTCCGATGAAAATGCCGCTCACATTGTAGACGTTGCCGTCGGCATCTACACTGCCCAGCCTGCTCCCGTGGGCAGTGCTCACGACTCCTCTTTTATCCACCGCGCCGACCGGCGCACCAAAAGCATTCAGGACATTGCCCTGGGGTTGGGGCTGCTGGGCGTGAGCGTAAGAGCCCACCACCTGGACAAAAGCCGTGCAGATCACCGCCAGCATCGCCACCCGGGTGAACAAGCTTGTGGCTCTTCTTGAGCTCATTTTCGACAAGGATTTTGAGATCATAGTCTTGATGGGGCGAACCCTCCTCCGTTTTCTAAGGCCCGGGCCCGCAATACACGGCGCCATAGCCGCACATCTCTTTGTAGGTGTACGGAAAATTCGGATGAGAATCTGATGACGAGGAGGTGTAGGACCCGTTGGCACAACTCGACATCAGAAACAACCCGAACAAGATCAACGTGAGCATTATCCTTTTGAGCATCGCACAACTCCTGATAAACGAACATAAGCACCGCAACACGCTTTGCAAGGATCAGAGGACGGTCCCTTCCCATCGGAAAAAGTGGAACTGCCACGCCTCCAGGTCGACGTACAAACCCTGGTCGAGCATTTCGTCACCGTGCCGCTCGTAACGCTCTCCGTTCATCACGTCCACGAGGAGACACGTCCTGCCCTTCAGATCGGTCCAGGGGATGTGAATCCGGCCCTGGCTTCTCGTGTGAGACAGGTTGATCACCACCAGGACCCTTTGCTCGCTCTTGCGCCAGCACCAGGCCAGCAGGTTGGCGCTGGTCGCGTTGTCCGGCCAGCCGCTTCTTTCGCAAAGGCTCCACTCCCCCTCCCTGAAGACCGGCGTGCGAATGATCTTGAGCAGGCCTTTGTAAAAGTCCTGAAGATCCTCATCGACCGCCTCTTCCGGCAGCCGCCTGAGCTGCACGGGCAGCCTGATCCTCCGGCCTTCAAACTGGCCCTGATGGAAAAGCTTGGCTCCCGGCGTTGTCGCAACGACCGCCGCAGCGGCGCGGGACTTCGCCGGCGAAAAGGCGGCGGCAGCCCTCGGCTCATCGTGGTTTTCAACAAACCGGAGCAGCTGGTTCTGGTAGCTCAAGTCCGCCGACAGATGAAGCCGGATGTTCTCCGCGCTGTCGTACCGCAGGCGATCGTAGAGCCGTTTGTCGTAGCAGTAGTCAAACCCCTGCTGCTGCAGCTCCCACTCCAGATCCCAGTAGGCTTCGGCCACGAACAGGAAGTCCGGGTGCTGTTCCCTCACCGCCCCGATCACTTCCCTCCAGTATTCGGACTCCGGCCGGGGCCCGGCGCGGTGGCCCCAGGTTTTCTCAAAAATCGAATTGATCACCAGCATGGCCATGTCGCACCGGATGCCGTCGCACTGTTCGGCCACAGCGCAGAGCGTCTCGATGACCGCCCGGCGAAGTCCCGGGTGAAACGCGTTGACCTGAGCCGTGTCCGTCCAGGGCGGGAAGTAGGGGTCCCGGCCGCAGGCCATGATCTTTCCGTCCGCCACGAAGAAGTCATTGGGCACTCCCACGAGATCTTCCCCGCTCCCCTGAATGAAATACTTGGGGAACTCGTAGACCCAAGGGTGGTCGGTCGCCACGTGGTTGGGCACAAAGTCAAGGATCAGCCGCAGGCCCCGGCTCGCGAGCTCGGCGCGCGCCTCGGCCAGGCCTTGCGGCCC
This sequence comes from Thermodesulfobacteriota bacterium, assembly GCA_025454125.1. Next base: position 2,574 of record JALOPA010000149.1, on the reverse strand, counting down.
TCCCAGCTGCTCATCCACCGCGTAGCGGTGCACGCAGTAGGGGGACCCCACCACGTCCTCCGGAGCGCAGTCGGGCAGCGCTTTGCGGTATTCCGCCTGGAGAACAGGGAGGGTCCGCGCGATGCGGGTCCCGATCGGGCTCCTTTCCCACACGCCCATGAGCCACACCGCATCCGCTTCCGTGGCGGCGATCGCGTCCCACTCCTCGGCCGGGACCGACCCCAGGCTGACCCCCCGGTGGAGCCGGTGCTTCAAGGCATGAAGCCAAACCCAGGCGTTGATCTCATAGATCACCGGATTCTTGGGCCACGTTCCCATGGGCACCCCCAACTCCCCAACAGGTTTCTGCAAAACGCCGAAATACGGCGTCGTCCTGATCGCTGAGGAAAAGTGACAAGAGACGAGCACCGAGTGACAAGTTCTCTTCAGCACCCGGACAGCAGAACCGGTCACCCGCCGATGCGCTGATCCGTTCTTTCGTGACACTGGGTCACGATGTCCGCCTTGAAGCAGTCCTCCCCGCACTTCTTCGGGCCCTTCCCCAGGTCGATATTCTGCGCAGATCCATCGCAGATGTAGCTCTTTCCTTCCATGCGCTCCATGCCCCAGACACGGATGTCCACACGGAAGTCCCCCAGAGGAACTTCGATGCAGTAGTTTCCATGGCTGTCCGCCTTGGTCTCGGCCAGGGGCAGGTCCTTGCCGTGCCGCCAGGCATTCACCATGACGCCGCCGTAGGGAACCTGGGTCGAATCGACCGGGTTCTTCATCCAGACCTTGCCCTGGATGCAGGTCTTCACCGCATCGGCCGCAACCCTCTGGAGAGGCGGCGCTCCGCAGCCCAAACACCCGCACAGAAAGGCGAGGACTGACACCAAGATCAGGCAAACCTTCTTTTTCATCCGTTCGCTCCGAAATGCTTTGTTCAGGTTTCAGGGGGGCCTGCCCGGCCGGGCAGGCTTCATGGGGAATCATACCGATGATTGGGGCCTCACGTCAACAAGGATTGACGGGGATTGACAGGGGGTTGTTGACAAAGCCGCTCTTCTCCTATATTGATCTTTTTTGAGCTTGTCCTTGCTCCAGTAAGAAACACGACTCATGACCAAGATCCGCAACTTCAGCATCATCGCCCACATCGACCATGGCAAATCCACTCTGGCGGACCGCCTGATCCAGCGCGCAGGTCTTGTGGAGGACCGCCTTTTCCGGGACCAGATCCTCGATTCCATGGATCTGGAGAGGGAAAGAGGGATCACCATCAAAAGCCACACCATCACCCTGCCCTACGTCAGGCAGAACGGGGAGAGCTTCTCCCTCAACCTCATCGACACGCCGGGCCACGTGGATTTTTCCTATGAAGTGTCCAGGGCTCTTGCCTCCTGCGACGGGGTTCTGCTTCTCGTGGACGCCTCCCAGGGGGTGCAGGCTCAGACGCTTTCCAACCTGTACAAGGCCATGGAACACGATCTGACCATCGTCCCGGTGATCAACAAGATCGACCTGCCCTCGGCAGACGTGGCAAGGGTGAAGGAGCAAATGGATCAGGAACTGGGGCTTGATCCGGACCTGGCCATCCTCTGCTCCGCCAAGGACGGGATCGGAATCGACGAGATCCTGGAGGCGGTTGTCGAGCGAATCCCGGAACCCAAAGGCAGTCCCGACAACCCGCTTGCAGCGCTGATCTTCGATGCCCGGTACGATTCCTTCCGGGGATCGATCGTCAGCTGTCGCCTGTTCGAGGGGACCGTGCGGCCCGGGGACGTGATCCGCTTCATGTCCAACCAGACCAGCTACAAGGTGGAGGAAGTGGGGATCTTCCGCCTGACCCGGGAACCGAGGGAGCAGCTTTCCTCAGGAGAAGTGGGCTACATCATCTCCGGGGTCAAGACCGTGAGCGACACCCGGATCGGGGACACCATCACCCTTCACTCGAACCCGGCAGCCGCGCCGCTCCCCGGATTCAAGGATGTGAAGCCGGTCGTGTTCTCTTCCCTTTATCCCATGTCCTCAGAGGACTACCCCTCCCTGTCCGATTCCCTGGAGAAGTACAAGCTCAACGACGCGGCGTTCGTCTATCAGAAAGATTCCTCTGCGGCTCTGGGTCAGGGTTTTCGCTGCGGCTTTCTCGGCCTGCTTCACCTGGAGATCGTCCAGGAGCGACTGGAACGGGAATACGATCAGGCCTTTATCATGACCGTGCCGAGCGTCCAATACCAGTTCACGCTGCAGGACGGCAGCACGATCTCCGTGGACAACCCCCAGTACTACCCAGACCCAATCGCCATCGCGAGCTCTGCGGAACCCTACATCCGGGCCAGCATCATCGCACCCGAACGATACCTGGGCGCCATCATGAAGCTCTGCATGGAGCGCCGGGGAGTCAATTCCCGCTTCAGCTACCCTGCCCCGGGCCGGCTGGAAATCCTTTTTGACATGCCCCTGGCTGAAGTGATCGTGGATTTCTACGACAAGCTGAAGACGGTCACGCAGGGATACGGCTCCTTTGACTACGAACTGATCGAATACCGGGAGAGCGACCTGGTAAAGCTGGACATCCTGGTGAACGGAGAG
>JALOPA010000148.1 GCA_025454125.1 Thermodesulfobacteriota bacterium | reverse complement strand
TGTCTTCCCGGTGAAATCAATTTTCCCGCAAATTCCGCACATAAGGAATTTTCGATTTTAGATTGCCGATTTTAGATTTTGGATCTTCCGGCCCCAGGGCCGGTTCAATTGGGATACTATCTCTTTTTGGAAGGTTCTCCAATCGCAAATCGCAAATCAAAAATCAAAAATGCTTTATTCCCGCCTCTTCACGAATATGGGGTTGGAGGCGAGAAGCTTTTGGCTGTCCACGAGGCGGAAATAGGTCATGCGGCCGACCGGCGCCCCCTCATCCCCGATTTCGAATTGCAGAGGCGTTTCCCCGGTTACGGTTCGAACCAGCGCCCCTCCCCTCACCACGTGAATCGTCATGGGCACTTTTTCATCCCCCTGGTACGAGACCCTGAATTTGACCGTGGGGATTCCCGCTGTGACGAGGGTCTCCCCCATGTGGGCCCTGCCGCCCTCGGGTCCGTGCACATTGAAATAGTCGAGCCGAGGCCAGGACCTTCCGTCCCCCCGCGAGCAATACATCCTGCCCTTGCAGAGGGCATCGAGAATTGCGGGTTTTGAGAATTCCTTGACGAGAAAGGTCGTGGGGAAAGCTCCCAGCTTGAGGCCCAGCCTGCCGTCTTCATGAAAATCAGCCGTGGAAATTCCCCAGGCCGGTTTCGCTCTTTTCCCATCGCAGTATTCGGTCAGGACCCGGTCCCAGTGTTTGCCCGGATCCGTGGCCGTGATATGGTCCCCGTAAATCGCGGCAAAACCGGTGTAGTTTGAAGACTCGTGAAGCACTTCGGGACAGGGCAGGGTGCTCAGGTTCACGAAACCGTGCTTCCGGATACCCGACCGCTGTTCCGGATAGTTCCAGAAGGCAACCCCGCCTCTTTCCTGAAGGTAGTCGATTGTTTCCTGGAAGGGAGCTATCCCCTGGTCCCCTTCGTACGGGCTGAAAGCAGGGACCCGCTCGTAGTGCTCAGACGGCGTCAGGTTGAAGACCAGGATTTTCCTGTCGTAGTTGTGAGCCGTGAGATTTCCTCTGAACCACGACCCGGACCAGTAATAGAAAGGGGACAGGATGGATCCCGGAACAAGAATCATGTCCGGATTCCGCCGGGAGAGCCGTTCGAGCTCTCCGAGGTAAAGCGCGGGGCCGTGGGTCATCAGGGAAGGGAGTTCTTTGCTGTATTTCAAAACATTCCGGAACGGGGAAATCCCGTAGGTCATCTTCACCCTGTGGTGGTCGTTGAAGAAAAGAACGCGGAATCCTCTGAGGCGTGCAATGAGGACAAGATCTTCAGGGCTGTGAGCCCCGTCGCTGAAGGTGGTTCGGAGGTCCATGAGTCCGGGAACTGAAATGTAATCCTCCGGATAAGCGGCCGGGACAGGGTTCGCCAGGATGAAGGCAGCCCAGAGCACAATGGGGAGCCATTTGATCCTTTTGAGGTTGCATGACTTTTGGGGGACGGTCATGAGATCTATGGGCGGTTCTTTTAAATTGACAGTGCGACAGCTCTTGTCATAAACTGCTATCATTGCGAATTTAAACACATTCTCAGCGGGCTGTCTATCCCAAAGACGCCTGAATCACGCTGTCCCAGGGAAGGGGCTATGAAAATCAAGTTTTGGGGGACAAGAGGCTCCATTGCTGTTCCCGGCAGAGACACCATCCTCTACGGCGGAAACACCACATGTCTTGAGATCACCCTGCAAAGTGGACGCGTGATCATCATCGATGCCGGGACCGGGATCAGGCCTCTTGGAGACAAGCTGGCAGCCGAGAGCGAAACCCTGGACCTTCACCTTCTCATCACCCACATCCACTGGGACCATGTTCTCGGGTTTCCCTACTTCGGCCCCCTGTACAAGTCCTCCACCCACCTTAAGATCGACGGCTACCACACCTGCATGAACGGGCTCAAGAGCACTTTTGACAACAAAAGGGGAGACGGTTTTTTCCCGGTCAAATTCGCGGACCTCAAAGCCAGGCTCACCCCACTGGAAACGCTGGGCCACGGCGTTCTTGAAGTGGACGGGGCCGTGATCCGTGCCGCGCCGCTCCATCACCCCCAGGGCGGATTCGCCTTTCGATTCAAGGAGGGGGCCAAGACGTTTGTCTTCATGACCGACAACGAGCTTCGCGAGGACGGGTGGAAGGGCAGGAGCCCGAAGGACTACATCAAGTTTTGCAAGGGGGCCGACCTTCTGGTCCATGACGCCCAATACACTCCTTCAGAGATTGAAGACCGTCGCGACTGGGGGCACTCCGACTATGGGGCCGCTTTTTCTCTGGCCGAAAAGGCCGGCGTGAGGAGGCTGATTCTGACCCACCACGATCCTGCCAGGACCGACCTCCAGGTGTCGGCTTTGACGGAGGAATGCAAGGCCCTGGCCAGGGCGAAAAGATCCGGCATGATCATAGAGGCGGCTGTGGAGATGAGCGAGGTGGAGCTTTAGCGGCATGGACAAGATCTTTGAACTCACCACTCGGCAGGGAGAGGGAAAACAACTGGAAGCACGGCTCGGCATCAGGGTCAAGCTCTCCAGTTTTGAAACGACCTGCTTTGTTACCCAACCCTGCCCGTCCTATCGCGCCTTGGAGTCCGAAGTCCAGGCCATCCGGCAGACCCTGGAGGATGTGCTCAAAGAAGCGCGAAGCCTGTTTGAAGGCGCTTCAAAAAGAGACGCCTTCGGCTTGAGATCCGACATGGCGGCAGGAGAAATCTGGACCATGCTTTGCGCGATCCTTGACGAAGGGGACTTTGTGCAGGCTTTCAACGCTCTGGAGGAAGGGAAGAGAAAGGAGATTGCTGAGCACGTTCTCACCCACTGCAATGTTTTTTCGGGCAAGGCCGCGGTTTTCTCCTCCCGTTACAGCGACCAATCTGCATTCATGGAATAAGCCTCGAACTCGTGACTCCCCTTGAGGAGGAACTCCCTGATCACGCGCTACGAGCGACGAAGACGCTGCGGCCTCTCATGGACCTGCGGCAGGCTCTCGTCACTTCAGGGTCGTAGAGGAGGCCTTTTTTCTTGTCAATCTCCCGTAGGGCCGCCTCAAGGCCAAGATCTCGTCGGTAGGGCCTGTGACTTGAAATAGCCCCGACAACATCGGCGACCGCCAAAACACGGGCTTCCAATCGGATCTCGTCCCCTTCGAGCCCTCCCGGGTACCCGGAGCCGTCGAGCCGCTCGTGGTGCTGCAGCACCATTTCCGCCACAGGCCACGGGAAATCGATTTCCTTGAGAACTTCGAAGGCCCTGGCGGGGTGTTCCTTAATGATCGAGAACTCGAAAGAAGTGAGGGCGCCGGGCTTGGTGACGATTTCAGCCGGCACGGACAGCTTTCCCATGTCATGGACCATTCCGGCGACCCTGATCCCTTCGATGGTCTCTGCAGGTAATCCTAATTCCCGGGCAATGCCCTCCGCAATGTCAGACACTTTCAGCTGATGACCGGCGGTGTAAGGATCCCGGGATTGGGTCAGGAACGATACGTCTTTAATGAAGGCTTTGTAGGCATCCTCTCGTCTGCCCTCCAGAGGGGATTCGAAGCCGAGGTTTTCAAAATCGAAGAGCCATGCGGGGAAAACTTCGGGACCGCGTTGCGTGTTCCTTACAGTCTGGACCACTTCGTGAAGCGGTTTCGATGCTCTGCTTTTGGCCAGGGACCGATAGGGATCTTCGGTTATGCGGTGACCCCATGTCTGATGACTCGTCGCATAGGTCATGAGCGCTTCCTCCACAGTTCTCAGCGCAGCGCGGTTTTTTGTTGTTCGGTCGATATCCTCAATTCAAAATAGTCCCGGCAGACCACTCAAGGCATGCATGAGCGGTAATCCCGGTACCTAGTTTTTCGAAAAAACGGTTTCTTTTTGTGAAGGCCTCAAACCGAGGGCAGCCAGAATCTTCCTTTTGGTTTCATTTCGGGAGGGCAGGCCTTTTTCGATCCTGCAGATCGTCAAGAGGGAGACCCCTGCCTTCCTGGCCAACTCGGATTTGCTGATGAGAAGACTTTCCCTGACCTGTTTCAATTGGTTGGTTTTCAAAGCGGTTCCTCGCAGAAAATAGTGGGTTTATCAGTAAAAAATCAAGTATAATTTTACATATTTTAGTGTATATGTCAATAAATTAAGCCTAATTATTGTATTTTATTATAACCACACTATGTTGAGGTTACGACAGGCTCGTATCAATAAATATTGTGTGGCTTGCGCGTGGATCTCGATGACGAGCACAGGCAGGGCTTTCAGCGAGACCGCCACCTATCGGCAAGGGGATTGAAGGAACCGGGCTCTGTTTTTGTCTTGGATGCAAACGCGACCCTCTGGGGCTGAATCCCCAAGAACTGCTCAATGAGTCCGCGTTCTTCTCCGGAGAAGCTCCTCCACGACGCCATTTTGTTGACCACTTGGGTGGCCGGCATCCTCGGCCAGGACTCATAGGCCGCAAGAGCGTCATTGGGCAGGTAAGCGTGGCCCGTCGCTTTGTTGCACAGAACGGGCTGATCCCATCGGCTCTTAACGTGGTCAGTGGTGAGGAAATAGGTGGCCGTCAGCTTGACATCCCTCATGTCTTTTCCCCTGGAGGAGAACCCCGTAAGTGATTCAGGCCGGAGTAGAGTGCGCCCGGCGATAGGAAACGGGAGCGGAGAAGAGGGCGTTTCCTATTTTGTTACCATATTATTATAATATCTTGCTATTTTTTTCAAGAGAAAACAAACTATCCTGCTTGCAAATGAGAGAAGTTTCGGATATACCTTTGCATCATGGAGAAGAAACAAACATCCTTCAGGCTGAGTCCCGAGGTTCTCAAAAAGCTCAAGTTCATTGCCGTGGAACACGAGAAAACCCTAAAGGACCTCTATCTGGAAGCTGTCGAAGATCTCATCAGGAAATACGGAAAGAAGCCCAAGAAATAGCTTCGCCTGTGCCGATGAACCGGCGCAGGTTATGAAATCAGATCTGCGATTGTGTGAGGCTAGGTGCGAGAGGAGGTCATCTCGGCGGGCACCACTGCGTCTCATGTCTCGAATGGTGCGGCCACCGACGATTTGTTGGGTTCAGAAGTCAGCCCTTTAGCGCTGCGCTTTTTTCCCCCGCCTTTCGATCTCTTCGGCAAAGAGATCGAGACGCAGAGGACAGGGAGATTGATTAAGATTCACGTATTGGCATTCAAGTTGATCGCATTGCACAAAGAGCTCGTTTTTCAGTTCACGGCTGAAGGGAGCCTTGTTTTTCAATGCGATTTCAACCTCCTCAGATACGACACTGCAAAAATAGCCCTTTGCTCTACGTTTTCCCAATGGTTTTTCTCCTCCCTTTCTGAGCATTATTCCCGGTAAATCCTTTGCATGGTCTCGTATAGATAATCACGATAGGCCCTGCGCCGCTTCATTTCATCACGATAGCCGCCTTCAAGAGCCTTCTTGTTTTCCTTCAGTTCCACAAACTCCCCGTCTTGTTCCCGGATGGCCTTCATCTCCTCTTTGAGGGTATTTATCTTGTCTTTAATGGTCTCCTCTTTGTCTTTGATTTGCGAAGCGAGTTCAGAGAGTTGTCCGTCTTCCCTTTTGATCTTTTTCATCGCTTTAAGATCGTTCTCTTCCTGGATGAAGCGCTTGACGATCTGGTCCTTGCTCATCTTATTGACTTCTTGAATAAATTCATACGGGACTGCCGCTTGTTTCTTCTTGCCTCTTTTCGCCATATGCTCTCCTTAAATTCCATGTCCGCTGGTTCTGCCGTCCAAGGCAACCCCTTATAGCGGTTTCTTCGCCCCATGCACAGCATAATCTCCAAAAAATTATCGGCATCACCGTGAGCCGGCTGTGCTCGCCAGTCCGCATGTGAACCATGCCCACCAGTGAATCTCTTCCGACTCCGTCATCGATCAGCCCTTTGTGGCGTTACTGGAAACGGAAAGAGGGGCACTCTTGATATCTTGACATTCTCGTTTCGCATCGCGAAGCATTCTTCACTCCAGTTTACTCCAGATGCTTCCTTTCAAAGAATGGCA
>JALOPA010000147.1 GCA_025454125.1 Thermodesulfobacteriota bacterium | reverse complement strand
ATGAAAGTTGATAAAAAACATTCCCTAAAACCAGAATGACCTGAAGATTCTCTTTTTGGCCTTTTTATACTGCCTCGGTTGAGGGAAAGTCAACCCTTCGGCTACCCCACGCGCCTCCATGCTCCTTCCCGCCTTTGGCGGGACTAGGTCGGACGGGCCACAGGGGATGCTCAGGGTTGACCCTGAGGGGGCTTGAACACTGTCGAAGGGTCAATAGACTGGATCGCCCCAGACCCGTGGGGCAGCGCGCGAGGCGTTTCGATCATAAAAAGGGATGGCGACGGGGGTGAGCTGTGAGAAAAAGGCGCAGGGGCAACTTTCTGGAGATCTTCTCAAAGGTCAGGCGAAATCCACTCCCAGCCGGACAGGGTACCCCGGACTTGGAGATATTAGAAGCACCTATGGGGAGGCTCCTTTCTCCACCTCGGTTAGAGCCCTCTCAAGGATCTCCACCATTTCATCGATCTGTTCTCGAGTGATGATCAACGGCGGGCCTATGAGCGCCATGTCACCGGCATGACCACGATCGCAGCCGCCTGATGGAAGGAGGATGAGACCAAGCTTCTTCCCTGCTTCGTAGACCTCCAGGTGGAGTTTCCGGGCCGGATCAAAGGTTCTCTTGGTCTCTTTATCCTGAACAAATTCCAGCCCCCACATCAGACCCCTGCCACGCACGTCGCCTACCATTGAGTGAGCTTCAAGATCCTTTAGACGTTGTCCCAAATATTCCCCATTCTCCGCTGCTCGGGCGAGGAGTTTGTGCTTGTCCATATAGTTCAAGGCGGCCAGGCCGGCGGCCATTCCAACCGGATGGCCAGAGTGGGATTGGCCGGCAGTGAAAACCCCAATACCGGCAGTCAGGGTTTCGGCTGCATCTCGGCTGATCAGGACTCCGGCCAGGGGATAATAACCACCGCCCACTCCTTTCCCGAAGACGATGATGTCGGGTCGGCCCGGGAAATGATCGCTAGCGAAGAATGACCCCCCGGTCCTTCCGGCCCCTGTCATGACTTCTTCCGCGATGAACAATACTCCGTGACGATCGCAGATGCTGCGGACAACGCGGAAATATTCGGCCGGTGGGCAAGCTGCCGCCAGGGCCGATCCCGCGATGGGCTCGGCGATGAAGGCGGCGACTGTCTCCGCGCCTTCTGTGAGGATTGCATCCTCAAGAGAGTGGGCGCATTCCAAGCCGCAGGTGTCCGGTTCGCGTCGGAACCAGCACCGATAACAATAGGCCGGAGGGATGTGGACACAGCTCAGGAGATAAGGTTCATAATCGGCCCGCCGGCCGGTAAATCCAGACCAGGATAGGGCCCCCATCGTGATGCCGTGATAGCTCTGCCAGCGGGAGATGATTTTGTAGCGGCTTTTTTCCCCGGCGGCCAGATGACGGATCCGAGCCAGTTTCACCGCCATCTCCGTAGCTTCAGAACCGGAGTTAGTGAAAAAGGCCATGCCCATGGGCACCTTAGTCAGGTGGCAGAACCGGGCTGCCAACTCCTCGGCGACTGGGGAGGAAAAATGGAATCGGTAGACATAGGCGAGGCTCTCAGCCTGAGCGGTCATGGCTTGAGCGATGTCAGACACTCCATGCCCAAAGGTAGCTACCAGCGCGCCCCCGCAACCGTCTAGGTAACGCTTCCCATCTCTATCATAGAGGTAGACGCCTTCGCCCTTAACCGCCAGGGGAAACGCCCCTTTAAGGTCCGAGTTAATAAGATGTTTCTGAGATGACACGGCCGCTTTCCTTTGTTCCTCTCGGTAGCCCCATCCGCTATCGGCCACGGCATGACCGATTGCATCACCTGCGGGTTTCACACACGAAATCTTTAGTCAACACGTAAACTGAATCGCCAAAATCCAGTGCCGGAGTTCCGAATTGGCACCTTTGCACTGTAACACCACTGAGTCGTGAGTCCTGCCTAATATCTGTAATATTTTCTGAATTTTTCCCAAAACTCCTTGTCCTTAGCTTGCCAGTCAGGACCGAAGACCTTGTTATAATAATCGTTCAACCGCTCCAACCATCGCCACCAGAGACCCTTTCCTTTTTCCCGGGCCTCAAGGATGTCGCCTAAGTAGGTGACGATTTCTGACATCTTTTCCTTCGGAAGATAGGAGGCCGCCCCTCCTTTGAAGGACTTTATGGTATCGTCAACACTGAACGCGTGCGCCGTCAACATCACCGCCATCACTTTTCGTTTGTTCGCAAGCTCAAGCAGCTTGTACCCATCCACTCCCATGATATCCAGGATGGCAACATCGAAAGGATGGGTTTCCAAAAGATCTTTGGCCTCTTTGAAGGAGGCAGCCTTGGTGATCCGGCACATGGGAAGCAAGTGCTCCAACGTCGCCAGTACGTCGGGTTCATCGTCCACAATGAGTACCGCCTTGCCTTCAAGTCTGCTTGTTTCAGACATGATCATGCCTCCCTCTTCTGGATATCCGACCGGATCACTCTTTTCTTGACCTAGCCACTGATCGAGCCATCCTGTCCAGTTTGAAGATTGTTGTGAATTCCATGTTTTTGCTGATCCATAGCTTTTTATTGATTACGGAATCGGTGACGGCTCCCCGGTAGGCGAGCCCATCCCAAAGCGTTTTCGGGTTTTCAGAGACCATCACGAAGTCAGGGCTGGGGACCTTTTTCTTTTCGACTCGGATATCGCCATTATCAATCATCAGGCTGAACTGCCCGCCTCGGGTCTTGACCAGGACAGTCCGTTTCCAGCCCGCAATGTCTTTCCGCGCCCGCTCATTGCCGTTCATTTCCTCGACGATGGCCTTGATGCCCTTGAAAGCCTTTTCGAAGGAAGTTACGTCTTTGTCCCTCGCCTTTGGCATCTTGGGCTCGACAGGAGATTCCCAGTCAATTTCCGATTCAAGAAGGCCTTTTTTGCTGATCTGTTCCCGGGTCAATTCAGAGGTGGGAACGCAGAAGACATCCTTCACATCTCCGTTGCGTTTGTTCCTGAAAACGAGCTTGACCTCTGTTCCTTTGTTGATGATCCCCGGAACCAGGATTCCGGTCGTCGTGTACAGATTGACGCTCATGGCCGTATCCGCGCCCCTGAAGATGACCCTGCCCCTGCCGTAGGGCGCCATGTCCTGAAAGAGCGCAGTGGCAAAGTAGGTGATGGGAGGAGTGCTGTTCATCACCCCAATCTGTTCCACCTCGATCAATTCCGTGGGTGCAAAATGACATTCCGGGCAGTGGGTCAAGAAGGGGGGTACCCTGACCAGACCGCACGCGGTGCATCGGCACCCGAGCAGTTTCTTTTCATCCCGAAGGGCAAGGAAAAAGTCGGAGAACTCTCCTCTGCTCCTGCGGTAGAACGTGTACATGGTATCGTTGGCAATCAGGTAGTTGTTGCCCTCTATCGTCTCTACAATGGAGCCGACATGAGGAATGAATTTCGATGGAATGAGTTTTTCTCTTTGACCTGCCATATCGTTTCTCCTCCCTCTACTCATGCTCAAGAATGAGGCATGCGGTGTACTGCGCAACGGTGCTCCCTGTGCCATGAACCAAAGCGGTTTTGAGCTTTCTCTTGATCAGCTCATTCCGGGCAGACCAGGCGGACATGATGTTGCTCGCACCGACAGCGTGACCGCAGTAGATGAGCCCACCACACGGATTGACCAGGTACTTTCCACCGGGCGTCATGAGTCCCTCTTCTATGAGAGTATCTGCTCCGCCCAAGGGCACCAACCCGAACTCGGCCATGCTGATCTCGAGCTGATGCACGAAGGCATCATGCAGTTCGATGATGTCGATGGACTGGGTGGGGTCCTTGATGCCGGCCATTTCATAGGCTCTGTGCGATGCGTAATAATCGGACATGATGCGGCTCATGTCTTTTTGGTTCTTCCCCGCGAAGGAATGCTCGTTTGACTCGCCCACTCCTGTGATCCACACCACGGGCCGGCCGGTGCTTTTGGAGATCGCCTGGGCTGTTTCTTCCTCGGCCAGGATCAGCGCTGCCGCTCCTTCGCTGTAGACGCAGATCTCCAGCTCCCTGAAAGGATAAGCCACCAGCCTGGAATTCAACACCTCCTCCGCGGTTACCTGGTCGAACTGTCTTTGGGCATAGGGGTTGTCTCTCACCTGTTGGCTCAATTGCGCTGAGATCGCAGCCGTGATTTCCGGTTTAAGATCATTGGGGTGTTCATCCTTATACCCCAGCACCACCTCTGCATAGCTGTCCGATGCGGACCAGCCGATGGCTTGCTCGAAGAAGCTGTCCCCTGACCAGCCGATGGATTTGATGACTTCCGGAGTGGCGGACATGGAGGAGAAATCAAAACAGTCCGTCGCTTTTTCTACCCCAAGGACCAGCGCGGTCTTGTACCTGCCCGCTGCCAGGTAGGCATGAGCGGCGGACATGGTGTAAGCCCCTGTGGCCCCTCCTGTCGTAATCCGGATCCCGAATTTATTCTGCATCCCGCAAAGCCCATGGATGGCATGTTCCGGAATAGCCGTTCTCTCGAAGATATCATTGTAAATCGCGTAAAAGGCTGCATCCACGTCCTGGATTGGAATCTGCGCGTCTTTCACGGCCTCCCGCGTTGCCATCTGGGCCAGTTCATAGTAGGTTTTCTCCGTCCAGGAACTCTTGAAGGGTGTCACTGCCGCACCCACGATACCAACCCGTCTCCCCATAACGTCCTCCCTTCTATCTCTTCTCTTCTTTCATGAATTACTCTCGACGATCCGTTTCAGCAGCCGCGCCCCCAGGAAACCCCTTGGACCCATCCAATACAAACGCATTGAGTTGTTTGCCAATCCGCAGAAACCACCGGGCGCCCGTCGAGAAGAACGATCCTTCATTTCGACGATTTCGATCCTTTTTCCCTCATTTGCTTTAACTTCCTCGCAACGTATTGCTTTTGATTCTGGGCACCCACGCAGATGAGGAGGTGGTTACCCTCGATTTCCAAAATCTCCTCGAAGCTTGAATGAAGTCCGTGATCGATGGCGGTCCTGGACAGCTTGAGCGCCAGAGGAGATCTCTCACCGATTTTTCTGGCCATCTCCAGCGCCTCTGCCAGGAGGCGCTCGGCGGGAACCACCTTGTTGGCCAGACCAATCCGGTACGCTTCATGGGCGTCTATGAATTCGCCCGTGAAGACCAATTCCTTTGCTTTCCCGAGGCCCACCAAATGGGACAGGAGTTTAGTCCCCGCCGTGGTTACGGTAAGTCCTACCCCCGTTTCCGGGAAACCAAATACCGCATTTTCGGCTGCGACCCGTATATCGCAGCTCATGGTGAACTCGCATCCCCCGCCCAGAGCGTACCCTTGGACTGCGGCGATCAGGGGTTTGTCCAGCCTCAAGATCAAGCGCTGGATATCCTGGAGTCCGTTCGTTTCCTCAATCCAGGTGTCAAGGCTCTTCCCTGCCGATGTCTCCTTTAAGTCTTCACCGGCACAGAAGGACCGACCTGTTCCTGCCAAGAGGACAGAGACAGCCTTTTTGTCTTCCCTGGCCACGTTCAACTGTTTGACGAAATCCCTGAGGAGTTCGCCATTGATGGCGTTGAGCCGCTCCGGCCGATTGAGCGTGATGATCCCGATATTCCCATTCCTCCTGTAAAGAACGCTTTCTTGACTCATTGAAACAAGCCTCCCATTCTAGAAAGTCTACAAGATCTGTGAGCTCAAGCTGCACCATCCGTGGGTGCGAGGGCTCCGTGCCTTCCTCTGTCTTATGCCGCCCCCAACTTGGCCTTTTTCTCCTTGTCCATTCTTCTCAGTTCCTTCTTCAGAACCTTTCCTGTGTTCGTAAGCGGCATCTCCTGAAGGAATTCTATTTCTCGAGGATAGGCATGGGCCTCCAGGTTTCTCTTCACAAACTGTCTGATCTCCTCTTCCAGAGCCTTATCAGCGGCGAAGCCTTCCTTGGCAACAATAAACGCTTTCACGATTTCGCCTCTCACCTTATCCGGCACCCCGACCACGCCTGCCATCTTTACCAATCTTCAATTTCACCCGGGCCGATTCTGAATCCCCCGCTCTCGATGATGTCATCCTTTCTACCCATGAACCGAAAGTAACCCTGATCATCCTTTGTGCCGTAATCCCCCGTACGAAGCCATTCTCCTATGTATTTCTGCTTTGTCGCTTCGGGTTCTTTCCAGTACTCTAGAAACATGACAGGATCAGGTCGTTTGACAGCGATTTCGCCGTATTGTCCGGGGCCCAATACCTCCCCACCCTCGTTGATAATCTCGACAACATGGCCCGGAATAGCCTTGCCCATTGCTCCGGGAATAATTTTCATGACCCGTGAGCAGCCCCCAACAACCAGATCGCATTCGGTCTGACCATACTGTTCATTGATTTCGACGCCCAGGGCTTGCTTACCCCACTCATACACCTCTTTTCCCACGGTCTCGCCACCGACGGTGATGGACCTTAAATTCAGATCATATCGCTCTCTGGGATTGCTTACCGCCTTCATCATGATCTGTATCACCGTCGGCACTGCCATGAGATTTCTGACCCCATACTTGGACATGATGTAAAACGCTTGTTCCGGGTCAAACTTCCTCGCCCTGAAACCCAGCATAGGATATCCATGGTGCAGGGTAGGGAACATGGTGTCATAGGATCCCCCGATGTAAGCCCAGTCCAGCGGGGTCCACAACAAATCTCCCTCCTGGGGAAACAGGTCCAAAAGATAATCCGCTCCGGGAAGAATGCCCAGGAGAAGCCTGTGCCCGTGAAGAGTTCCCTTGGGTGGCCCTGTGGTTCCGGAAGTGTAGATGATCAGAGCCGGGTCATCCGGCTTCGTGAGAACAGGGGTAAAATGTCGGCTTCCCTTTTCGACACTCTTCCAGTAGTCCAAGACATTCTCTTCGCCCTTTGAATCGACCACCATGATCATTTTGAGATTGGGAAGGCTGTCCTTAATTTCCAGTATCTTGGGCAAATTCTCCGCGTCTGTGATCACCCCCTTGGCCTCACTGTTCTGGAGACGAAATTGCACCGCTAACGGGCCGAACAGCACAAGCAAAGGCACCGCGATCGCCCCTAATTTATAGGTGGCGATGTGCGAAACGAGCGTCTCTGGCCTGGGAGGCAGTAGAATGCCTACGCTGTCTCCCTTTCCTATCCCATTCGCCCGTAAAGCATTAGCCAGTTGATTGGATAGATTCTTGAGTTCCCAGAACGTTAACTTCTGTTCTCTTCCCTCCTGGTCGAGAAATATAAGAGCAAGCCGATATTTTTCATTGGCCCACTTGTCGCAGACGTCAACCCCTACGTTGTAATATTCCGGGATTTCCCACTTGAAGTTCTTGCGAAGCTCTTCATACGTATTTCCCTTCAACATACGAACCCCCTCCCTGATGATTCCCCTGAACCTCCGATCTTCGCGCGCCACATGGATTATCGGACTACGAACCTGAGCGCTCATTCTGTTTATTCAATGATTCCATAATCAGCTTCCAGCCGTTCTCATAAAGGATTTTTGACTTAACGGTCTCTTTCAGAGGCGCTTCCTGAATTTCTCTGATTGCCCTCTCGAAAGGGATAATCGGCCAATCTGTTCCGAACAGTATTTGATCCTGAAGCAGACTGTTTGCATACTGAAGAAAGGGGTCCCAACCAGTACCCTGCGCAAAAATGTATCGCGGGGCCACTCCTCCTATTTCGAGGTAAACCCTGGGGTGAAACTTACGTGCAATCGCACACAGCTCGCCGACCCACGGCCAACCGGAGTGACAGGCCACCAATTTGACATTGGGGAAGTCCAGAAGGATGCGTTCCAAATGCATCGGCCTGTCCGCTTCCATGGAATGGTTCGGGGCATAGTTGATGCCTGTGTGAAGCCACACGGGGATTCCCCTCTCCTCACAGAATTGATAGAGCGGATAAAGTCTCGCCGCCTCGGGCAACAAGTCCAGGAATGCGGGTTGCAGGCTGAAACCCACGCATTTTGAAGTGCCTGCCACAGCATCCCGGAGATCTGCTAAGGCATGGCTCACC
>JALOPA010000146.1 GCA_025454125.1 Thermodesulfobacteriota bacterium | reverse complement strand
AGCCTCTGCCCTTTCTGGTCATAGATCCCGAAGTGCTTTGTGGTGTTCGTGTCGCGCAGCTTGGACTCCACGTAAGCCTTGACGCCCTCGTAGGTTTGAGGAGCAAAGCGAATTTCCAAGGATCCGTTCACCTCCGGATTGTTCAGCCACTCCACATAGTCCTTGGAGATGTCTTCAACCCGGATGTCTCTCAAAACCAGGCGTTTGGTCTTGATGATGGGAAGCCGTGCGCCTCTGGAAATGATCTCCACTCGCTGCCGCCCTTCCTCAGGTCAAGAGCCGGATCGGGATTCCCGCGTTCCGGATTCGTGATCGGGTCTGCATGGGGTTTTCATCCTTGAAGCAGAAGTAGGTTCCCGCGGACACGGCATCCGCCCTTCCCGCAAGGAAGCCTTCGATGAAATGAGAGGCCAGACCGCATCCTCCGGAAGTGATGACCGGGATGGCGACACTCTCCGCAACGCGCCGGGTCATCTCCAAGTCCAGCCCCTGACGCGTCCCGTCTCGGTCGATGGAGGTGAGGAGGATTTCTCCGGCCCCTCTCCTTTCGCCCTCTTTCGCCCATTCCAACGGATCGAGATTCGTCTCGATCTTCCCGCCATGGGTCCAGACGCGGCAGGGTCTGTTTTCAGACTTCCGGTAATCGATGCTGAGCACCACGCACTGAGCGCCGAAAACCTCCGAAGCTCTGTGGATCAGGTCCGGGTCCTCGACGCCGGCCGTGTTGACGCTCACCTTGTCGGCCCCGTTCGAAAGAAGCTCCCGGAAATCGGCGACGGACCGGACTCCCCCGCCCACGGTAATCGGCATGAAGATCTCCTGTGCCGCTTTTCGGATCACCTCCACCACGGTCTTCCGGTTTTCCGCCGAGGCATCGAGGTCCAGGAAGACCAGTTCGTCCGCGAACTGGGCCTGATAGATCTTGGCCTGGGACACGGGATCTCCGATCTCCAGGACCTCCCTGAAATTCACGGTCGTCACCAACACCATCCTTTTGGAGGAACCGAAGGAGGTCGCCTTCATTTGCAGTTTCGGTATGAGGCGCTGCTTGAACACGGCGATCCTAGGGTTTCCACTTCAGGAAGTTTTCAAGAACCCTGAGTCCGAACTCCTGGCTCTTTTCCGGATGAAACTGGGAGGCGAAGATATTCGCTTTTCGAACCGCGACCGTAAGGATGCTCCCGTAGTCGCAGGTTGCCTCAATGGCCCCTTGTTCACGGCATTGCATGAAATAGGAGTGCACGAAATAGAAATCCGGCTCCGCCGGCAAGCCCTTAAACAGAGGGCTTTCTTTTCGGTAGGTCACACTGTTCCAGCCGATCTGCGGTACTCGCAAGGCGGGGTCCGAGGGTTTCAGCAATACGACATCCGCATCCAACCAGCCTAACCCCGGATAGTCCCCTCCTTCGAACCCTCGACGGGCCAACACTTGCATGCCGAGGCAGATCCCGAAAAAGGGCTTCCCCCCTTTCAGCACCTGTTCATCGAGGGCCTCCGCAAAACCTCTTTCTTTGAGATTGGCCACGCACTGGCCGAAGCTCCCCACTCCAGGCAGGATGATGCGCTCTACCTCCGAAAGCTCCCGGGGGTCTCTGCAGACGCGGGGAACCCCTCCCGCCATGTCCACCGCATGGTAGACGGAAAGAAGGTTCCCCATTCCGTAGTCCACGATACCGATCAAGGGTCGCTACTCCTGTTGGCCGCGCTTGCGGTTGACCTTGCGCCAGCGATCCAGTTGTCTCAGCGCTTCCTCACGAGGCATCGGCTCCCGCCGGAACCACTCGTCAAAGTCGTGGAGCTTTTTACCGGGTTTTTCCTGGGACCGGTCATGGCGGTAAGGGGACACGGCATGACTCAAGGACACCTCCGCGAACTCCGCCTCTGTGAGCCCGACATACTGGAGAAAGATTTCAAGGCTCGGGGGTCGTCTTCCCTCGTACTCGTTGACCATCTTCATCGCCTCATCACGAGCCAATCGGCGATTTCGAATGTCCAGGGAAGCCAGGTGGCAGGGCCGGGTGTAGCCCCGCTTGATGTATTTGATGTAGTCCCGCACCCCCTGGAGGTAGCACTCGATCTTTTCGTACTCGTAGCCGGGCGGCACATTCTCCACATCGTCCCCTCTCCATCCGAGTTCTCCCTGGATGATGCGTGACTGTTTTTTCACATCCCAAGGGATGAAGGACCCCAGACAGATGGAACGGTAATTGATCTTGCGCAGCTCTTTCAACGGGGGATAACGGAAGGGCTTGAGATACCTTTCGTCCACGCTCCCTTCCAACCGCACGAACATATCTTCTGCCGTAATGCCCAGATTGACGTACCGGTTGAACCGTTTCTCATCCACCTCTTCAGGCTGGTCGTAACTGAAATAGGCCGTGTACTCGGCCGAAGGCTCTCCCCAGATGACCAGAGGGATGTGCTGCTGAACGGCGATCCACATGGGATAGGCGAATATCCCGGTGTGGCAGTGCCAGCAGAAGTCTCCCTTTTCCAGAAAGCTCTGGAGCATGAGCCTCTGCACCACCTTCCAGTTGGGCGTGAACACATGCAGATCCGCCCCTAGCCTGCAAAGGGTGCGGGTCGTGTTATCGAGAAGATTCGGCCTCAGAAACCCGTGGTCAAATCGAACGACCAGAGGTTTCAGGCCGTATTCCATGACCAGGTAGTAGAGGGTCCAAGTGCTGTCCTTGCCGCCGCTGAAGGGCACGATACAATCGTAATCCCCCTTGCCTCGGTAGGTTTCGATGATCTCGTCGAGTTCCCTTTTCTTCGCCTTCCAGTCGATCACATTCTGTTTGTAGGCGTGTTGAGTGCAAATGTTGCACACGCCCTTTTCGTCAAAAACGATCGTCTCGTGGGTTTCCGGCAGGACACATTGGCTGCATCGTTTCAGTTCGGTCATCATGCTCCTCGTGCTTTCAAAACCAGTCTTTCGTAACAGTTTAGCTTTTTGAAATAGTCACAGGGAAAGGTCATCCCTTTCAAAAAGCTAAACCGATAAGGTCTTTCAAGTTTTTCTCCAGGATCAGAAATCGATCAGATCCAGCGTCACGGGCGTTCCCCTCGAAGCCTCTCGTCTGAAGGCCCGTCCCAGAATCCTCTCCAGGTAGTGAGGCGGCAGGCCGGAGGCGGGCCGGATGGATCGGACATTGTCGGAGGTCACCGTCTCTCCTGCCTGAACATCGCGGACCACAAAAAGAGAACGGCGGAAAATCCTCTGCTTGGACTCGTCCGCTGTCACTTCGTAGGACACTTGTCCCATGGCCTTTTCAGCGCTTCGGATCGCGTCCACCATGGTTCTGAATTCATCGGGCTCCATGGAAAAGCCCGAGTCCGGCCCGCCTTCGCGGCGGGATAGAGTGAAGTGCTTTTCGACGACGCAGGCGCCCAGGGCCACGGCACACACGGCAACCTCGGACCCCAGGCTGTGATCCGACAACCCGACCGGGCACCCGAAAACCTCCGCCATGTTCCTGATCGTCCTGAGGTTCATCGCTTCCGGTTTGGCCGGGTAGGCACTCACGCATTTCAACAAGACGATCTGGTCGTTCCCTTTTTTTCTTATGGCGCTCACGGCGCACTCGATCTCTCCCAGAGTCGACATCCCTGTGGAAAGCAGCACCGCTTTCCCCTTGGAGGCAACGTGTTCCAGCAGGGGGGAGTCGACCAGTTCAAAGGACGCCACCTTGTACGCCTGGATTCCCACCCCCTCCAGGAAATCCACGGCCGTGAAGTCAAAAGGGCTGGAGAAAAGGGCCATGCCGAGGGACTCCGCTTCCTTCAGCAACCCCTCATGCCATTCCCAGGGCATATAGGCCTTCTCATAGAGTTCGTAAAGGGTTTGCCCTGCCCAGGGGCCGTCCTCAATGCGAAAGTGTTGGTTGTTGCAGTCCAGGGTAATGGTGTCCGGCCGGTAGGTCTGCACTTTGACGGCGTCGGCCCCGCACTGCTTGGCCGCGTGGAGGATTTCCAGCGCCCTATCGTAGCTCTGGTTGTGATTTGCGGACATCTCCGCCACAATGTAGCAGGAGTGACCC
Source organism: Thermodesulfobacteriota bacterium (assembly GCA_025454125.1). Next base: position 2,399 of record JALOPA010000146.1, on the reverse strand, counting down.
TCCCCGATTTTTCTGTTTCCGATGGTGACGCTGTGGATCATTGCAGTCCCCAAAGCAACCTCCCTTCTCCGGAGTTCCGTCCCCTCAAAGGGTCTTGGAATATACGGAAATGACGGGCCTGAACCCCGCTTTGCTGAAAAGCCTCGCCGAAACCGCATTGTCTCTTCTGACCATAGCGACCACCCTTCTGACGGACGGTCTCTTTTCTCTGAGCCATCCCTCTCCCGCCTTCATCATCTCAGTCCCGATCCCGCGGTGATGCCTGCCCGGTTTCACATAGATGCTCAGGGTCGCAGCACGAGCCTTTTCATCGAAGTCCAAGCGGAGGACTCCCACCTCTTCCTCATTCCTGAGAGCAATGAGCAGAACCTGTTTTCTGCTTTTCAACACCCGCTGAAACCACTCCCGGTGACGCTCGAGGTTGATTTTTCCTGGGTCGATTGAAAATCTCCTCACCGACGGGTGATTTCTCCACTGCCACACCTTGTCACAGTCCTCCGGCGCAGCTCTTCTGAGAAGGATAGGCCCTTTGTCGCTCTCCCCCATCAGCCGCTACGCTCCCTTCCCGTCTTTCGCCGCGATCTGGTCACACACCCTCCTGGCGCCCGAGCCGTCGATCAAATCTTTTCCCTTCCGGCCCATCTCTTTTCGTCTTCCTTCGTCGGTCAGGACCGAGACCAGGGAACGGGCAATCTCTTCTTCGTCCACCTCATGGAACCATCCGAGGTTCAAGGCCACACCTTTGTCTCCAAGACCCTGAGCGATCCCCTCTTGATTGTCCGCCAGGATCCCCACGAGGCTCGGCAAACCCATGTAGCACAGTTCCCAGCACGTGCTGCCTGCGGCGGAGACGGCCACATCCGCCCATGCCATGAGTTGGGGCATGGCGCTTGTGCCCGCCAGGAATCGAAACCGGTTTTTCTTCCGCTCACCGGAGTTGACTTGGGCCTCCAAACGTTCAGCAGCGGACCCGGCAATCACCACGACCTCCAGGTCCAAGAGATGGACCCTGCTGATCGCGGCCACGATTTTTTCCAGCACCTCCGGCGAATCTCCTCCTCCCACCGTGACGAGGACCTTGTCCGCCTTCTCCGGCATAGGCCTTTCCCAGTCTTTCCACTCACGGAACTCTTCCCGGATCAAGGCGTATCGAGAGCCCAAAAGCAGCGTGGTGCCCGGCCCACAGGAGTAAGAGAGGGTTTCTGCGTGAAGGTTTTGGTTCAGGAGGATGTCCGGAAGAGTGCAGGCCCGGTCTCCCATATCGTCAATCACCAGAACACCGAAGCCTTTTTCTTTGAAGGCTCGCTGATGGGAGGCATCAAAATGATACCCATCCAGGCAAACCCAGGGTCGAACAGCCGACTCTGATCTTTGAGGCTCAAGCGTCGCCCGCAGGAATGCCGGATCGTTTTCCTTTCCCTGTGCATTGGCCCAGTCGTGGAGGGGAAACCCTCGGGCCAGGATTTGCTCGCGAACCGCAGCGCTCTCACAGGCACTGACAAAGGCAATCGTTCCTCCCCCTCGCCTCCAGGCCTGGGCCAAGGCGAGGCATCGCATGACATGGCCGGATCCAAGGGTCGCAGAGGCATCCGCCCGAATGAGCATGAGGCCCAGTGATTTCTTTCGATTCTCCCGGTGCTCCCTCATCAACGGATCTTGAAAAGAGGTTCTATGGGTTTGCCGATCAGCTTCTCTCTCACGGTGCGGTTGTCCAGGGCGCTGCGAATCATCCCGAAGACCTCATCGTACGAGGAGAAGAGTTTTTCCAGGTCCCTGTCGCCGTGCGCGTAGGACACGTTGTGGCTGGCGGAGATCAGGATCCCTCGCAGGAGCATTTCCTGCACAAACAGGCTGCCTGTGCCTGATCGTTGATCAAAAGCAGGCTCCAGGGAGGTTTCCCCTTGAGCGAGAAAACCGTGTTGAGTCCGTGACCGGAAATCAGAGCTCTCACCTTGTCCATGATTCGGGTTCCTGTCTTCCACAGGGCCTCGATGACCGACTTCTCCCGTATCTTAGTGATCGTAGCGATGGATGCGGCAAGGGAGATCGCCTCCCCCCCAAAGGTGAAGGAGAAGAACACATCCTCCATTTCCCTCATCAGGTCCTTGTTCCCGACCACCGCGGATATGGGGAACCCATTGGCCATGCTCTTGCCTATGGCGGCCAGGTCCGGCGTCACCCCAAACAGTTCTTGCGCTCCTCCCAGAGAAAAACGGAACCCCGTGATGATCTCGTCGAAGATCAACACAGCGCCGTTTCGGTGCGTTTCGTCCCTGACCCCCTCCAGGAACCCTGGCGCGGGATCTTCCACGTTCATGGGCTCCATGATCACGGCGGCGAACTCCCTGGGATACCGGTCCAAGAGCTCTTTGAGAGAAGCCAGGTCGTTGTACTTGAAA
>JALOPA010000145.1 GCA_025454125.1 Thermodesulfobacteriota bacterium | reverse complement strand
AGGCCTGCTGTAGATTACTTCTCTTTCATGGTGAAGGCGCCGTCCCAGTCGGGAGGGGGTGGGGCGGATTTGAGAGTGGCGATTTGTTCCATGTAGAGCCGGGCCGCATAGAGCCCCTTGTCCATGGCGCTCACGGTCTTGAAGGCCTCCAGGGCCTTGTCCCACTTCTGCTCCTTGTAAAACTGAAGGCCTTGATGGAAATAGCGGATCGTTTCGGACTGAGCCGCAGCCTCGTCCTTCCTTCCCACGAGCTGGTAGACCCTCACGGGTCTTGTTTTGCCCTTGACCCGCACGCTGTCCATTTCCATGCACAAGAACTGGTCTTTGACCTTTTCATAGGTGAACTCACTGATGAGAATATGCGTCAGGTAGTTCTTGTTGGCTCCTTCCAGCCGCGAGCCGAGGTTGACCGCATCCCCGAGGACCGTGTACTCGAAGCGTTGCTCGGAGCCCATGTTCCCGACCATCATCATCCCCGTGTTGATGCCGATGCCGATGTCGAGCACCGGTTTCCCCTCTCTGACCCAACCGGCGTTGAGCTCCTTTAAAACCTGCATCATTTCCAGGGCCGTGTCACAGGCCTTTCGAGGGTGATCCGGCTGGTCCACGGGCGCGCCGTAGATCGCCATGATGGCATCGCCCATGTACTTGTCCAGGGTCCCGCCGTGCTTGAACACAATGTCCGTCATGGCCGTGAGGTATTCATTGATCAAACGGTGAACCTGCTCCGGGCCCAGACCCTCGGAGATGGTCGTAAAGCCACGGATGTCGGAGAAGAGGACGGTCAGCTCCTTTATGTCCCCGCCCAGTTTGAGCTTGTCGGGGTTCTTGAGCACTTCGTTCACCACGGAAGAAGAGACATAGTGGCTGAAAGCTCCTCTGATCTTTTTGCGCTCCCGTTCTTCCGTGAGGTAGCGGTAGATGGTGAGGGATGTGTAGATCAGGACCAGGCCGAGCAAAGGGTAAACCATGTTGACCCAGAGGAGCTGGTGAGTGAAAAGCCATTGGATCACGAAAATGTAGAGCACGAAGAGCCCGGTGGTCAGGACAACCCCTTTGATGGCGTTCAGGCGGGGGATGGCGATCCCCAGAATAAGCGCGAAGAGGACAATGGCCATGGCGTCGAAGATCCTGGCCCACTTCGGCTTGTGAATGAAGGCCTTTTCAAGGATGTTGTCGATGACCGTGGCGTGGATTTCGAGTCCCGGGTAGACCGCTGCGAAGGGCGTGTTCCTCATGTCATACAGCCCGATGGCCGTGGCGCCCACCAGCACGATCTTGCCCTTGAAGGTGCCTTTCGTTTCATCGGTGGGAATGAACAAGTTTCCCATGCGGATGCCCTCGATGCCGTAGCTCGCCACCTGGAGCATCAGAGGAGGCCTGTCGAGATAATTCCAGACCGATTGGATGGAAAGGGGGGAATAAATGTCCTTGCCGCATCGAATGGCGAGGGGCATGGAGCGAACCACCCCGTCTTTGTCCGGGATCATGTTGAAGTATCCTGCGGCGTCGGTCTTTCCTGCAAGGAGGGATAGATTGGCTTGAGGCGCGTAAGCTCTGATGAAGGAATCGGCGTCCCGGTCCTGCCGGGCGACAAGAACGATGGGGTATCGTGAACCGGCGATCCGCTGCAGTTGATCGTCTCTGTCTTTATCCTCCAGCTGGTAGGCCAGCTCTTCCTGGCTCATGTGAAAGAAATACCCCAGAACCACTTTAGCCTTGGATCCCCTGATCGCTTCAGCCAGGGCAAGGTCATTGTCCGCATTGACCTTGCTTTCTTCGACGAACGTTTGGAGTCCCTCGTTCTCCACACGGCAGTCTTTCATCTTCTGTTCGATCCGGCGAATGAGCTGGATACTGGAGTTCTCGTCGGGCTCGGCGAAGATGATGTCGAAAGCGATCACCTTGGCTCCGTCTTGGGAAAGAGCCTCGATGAGTTTGGCCATCTTGGACCTCGGCCAAGGCCAGCGGCCCTCCGACTTGAGGCTCTTCTCGTCCAGGACGGCCATGACCACGTCCGGTTGAGGAGATTTGACTCCCCTCGAAAGGAACCGGAAGTCATACGTTTTGAGTTCCACGATCTCGAAAAGGTCCACCTGCACGAAAAAAAGCACAAGGACGAGCAGAGTCAGCAGGATGGTCAGGGACAAGGGATTGAGAGAGAAAAACCGCTTCAGGGCTTTTTTCATATCTGGCTCTCCAGCCCTTTTCGCGGGGAATTCCGTCAGAGAACCGTCGGGCGGCGCAAAACGGGCTTAAGCGCCATGATCATATTTGGAACAGGGGGGCAAAGTCAACCCCTCGGCTCCCCACTCGGCTCTCCACGGGTTCTGACCACGGCACCGTGTACGCTCGGGGTTGATCCTGAGCCTCGCCTGCGCCGGCGCTTCGAAGGCGCCTGAGTGCCGTCGAAGGGTCAGGGCAAGCCAGGATATTTGTGTTGACACTGGCGGACGTGGTTGCTACTTTTTTAGTATGAAAGATTGTGGTAAGGAATGAAGTGCGTCCTCTCGATAGCAGGTTCTGATTCAGGGGGCGGAGCCGGTATCCAGGCAGACATCAAGACGATCACCCGCCTCGGGGCTCATGCTCTTACGGTTGTCACTGCATTGACCGCACAGAACTCTCTTGGGGTTTCGGCCATTCATCCCGTTCCGCCGGGTTTTATCGCCCGCCAGATCAAGGCCGTTGTTGAGGACAGGCCTCCTGATTCCGTGAAAGTGGGAATGGTATTCACCGCAGCGGCCGTCAAGACGGTCAGCCGGAGGATTGCGGAATACGGTCTCACGCCGGTGGTGGTTGACCCGGTGCTCCGGGCATCCACAGGCAGGTTGCTGCTGGAGCCCGGTGCGATCCGGGTTCTCAGAGAACGCCTTCTGCCCCTCACGACGGTGGTGACCCCCAATCTCGACGAAGCCGAGCTTCTGACAGGGAAGCGGGTGAGGACCCTGAGGGAAATGGAAAGAGCGGCCCTGGAGATTTTCCGGATGGGCCCTCAAGTGGTGATCAAGGGAGGACACCTGAAACGGGGGAGCTCCGACCTCTTTTTTGACGGCCAGGAGGTGACGATTTTCCCCGGAAAGAGGATCGGGTCGGCTTCCACTCACGGGACGGGGTGTGTTTTTTCGAGCGCCTTGGCCACGTTCCTCGCCCTGGGGGAGAACCTGAAAGAGGCCGTGCGCTCGGCCCATGACCTGGTCCGCAGCGCGATCCGGGGAGGGTATCGTGTGGGTCGCGGCACGGGAGCGGTCGCACCCATGAGGCCCGTGAGGCCAACAAAAAGGCTGTGAAGGATAAGGGTGAACGTGAGATGACACAACTGGCAAAAGCAAGAGCGGGGATCGTCACTCCCGAAATGAAAAGGGTCGCCGAGAAAGAGCACGTGGCCCCTGAATGGCTTCGGGATAAGATTGCCCAAGGAAGGGTGGCGATCCCTGCAAACGTGAACCACAAGGGGCTCGATCCCTGCGGCGTAGGCGAAGGGTTGTTCATCAAGATCAATGCCAACATCGGAACCTCTGCGGACCGCGCCGTGCTGGAAGACGAGCTGACCAAAGTGGACGTGGCGATTGAAGCGGGCGCAGACAGTGTGATGGATCTTTCCACCGGGGGCGACATCTCCCTGTGCCGGAGAAAGGTGATCGAGCGGTCCAAGGTGATTGTGGGAACGGTGCCGATCTACCAGGCGGTCGTGGACGCGGTCAACGACCAGGGCGGGCTGATTCACCTCAGTGTGGAGAGGCTCTTCGAGGTGATCGAGGAGCAGGCGGCGGACGGGGTGGATTTCATCACCGTGCACTGCGGGCTCACCCGCGCGGCCCTTGAAATGCTCAAGAGCCAGGGCCGGGTGACGGACATTGTGAGCCGGGGAGGCGCCTTTCTCACCACCTGGATGCTTCATCACAACAAGGAAAACCCTCTCTACGAGAACTTTGATCGGCTTCTGGCCATTGCCAAGACCTATGACGTCACCCTGAGCCTGGGAGACGGCCTTAGGCCCGGGTGCCTGGCGGATGCAACGGATCGCGCTCAGATCCACGAACTCATGACCCTCGGCCATCTGACCCAACGGGCGTGGGCCCAGGACGTTCAGGTGATGATCGAGGGCCCCGGGCATGTGCCCCTCAATCAGGTGAAGGCCAATGTGCTGCTCCAGAAGCAGTTGTGTCATCACGCGCCGTTTTACGTGCTCGGCCCCCTGGTCACGGACATCGCCGCCGGACACGATCACGTGGCCTGCGCCATCGGCGGCGCGGTGGCAGGGGAGGCAGGCGCTGATTTTCTGTGCTATGTGACTCCCACGGAGCACCTGTGCCTGCCTTCTGTGGAAGACGTGAGAGAAGGGGTGGTGGTCACGAAAATCGCGGCCCATGCGGCGGACATCGCCAGAGGGCATCCCCTGGCGATCGAGAGGGACCGGAAGATGTCCGTGGCGAGAAAAAACCTGGATTGGGAAGCGCAGATGGCTCTTGCCATTGACCCCAAGAAAGCGCGCAGGCTCCGGGCGGAAAACCCGCCCGGCGAAGACGACGTGTGCACCATGTGCGGCAAATTCTGCGCCATCAAGACCGTGAAGGACTACTTCGCCAGCTAAGAGCTAAGAGCAAAGAGCAAAGAGCGAAGAGCAAGAAAAGACCAAAAGCCTTATCCTTACTCTTAGCTCTACGCTCTATGCTCTACGCTGATTCACTTGCCGATGCAGAACTGGCTGAAGATGCGGTCCAGGACCTCTTCGCTGGTGGTCTCTCCCACGATTTCGCCCAGGGCCTCCAGGCCCTCCTGAAGATCCGCAGCGACGATCTCCAACGGAAGCCCCTCCCTGAGATTGGCCCCGCACTTCTGGAAGTGACTGGACGCTCTCTCCATCGCCTCCTTGTGTCTGAGGCTCGGGGCGACGCCCAGATCCGTGGTGTCGATCCCGGCGGTGATCGCGTGCCGGATCGCTTTTCGCAGGTCCTCCATGCCGTCGCCGGTGAGAGCCGAGATTCTGACTCGGGGGAGCCCTGGGGCCGCGCTTTCGATCTCGTCTTCCTTGCCCCTGGCCGGGAGGTCGATTTTGTTGAGCACCACGACGGCTTTCTTCTGCCTCACTCGGGCGAGAAGGTCCAAATCCTCCGGCTGAAGGGGACGGCTCTGATCGACGACGAGCAGGACGAGATCGGCCTCTTCCATTTTCTGCTCGGATCGACGAATGCCGATCTTTTCAATCTTGCCTCGGCCTTTTCGGAACCCCGCCGTGTCCATCACCCTCAGGGGAAGACCCTCCAGGTGAATCGTGGATTCGATGACATCCCTCGTGGTGCCGGGAATGGGGGTCACCATGGCTCTCTCTTCGTTGAGGAGACGATTGAGGAGGCTCGACTTTCCCACATTGACGCGGCCGACAAGGACGGTTTTGAGACCTTCCAGCCACAGCTTCCGTTCCCCATACTTGGAGAGGATGTCCGCCACCGGATCGAGCAAGTCGGTCTGCACGCGGCCTGCGGTCTCGTCACGGCGTAGAAGGCCGACCTCCTCTTCTGGAAAGTCGATGGCCGCCTCGATCTGGGCGAGGAGGTCCAAGGCTTTTTGCTGCAGGGTTTCGATCTCCGCGCGAAGCCGGCCGTGGATCTGGTCCGAAGCGAGCCGCAGCCCTCTTTCCGATTGGGCATGGATGAGATCGAGGATCGCTTCGGCCTGGGTGAGGTCCATTCGGCCGTTCATGAAGGCGCGGAAGGTGAACTCCCCGGGCTTAGCGAGGCGGGCCCCCTCCCGGAGAACCAGTTTCAGAATTTGCTCCAGGAGCAGGGGCCCGCTGTGAGAGTTGATCTCCACCACGTCCTCGCGGGTGTAGGTGTGAGGGGCCGCCATGTAGGACAAGAGAACCTCGTCTAAGGCTACGCCTGAGGCAGGGTCCGTCAATTGTCCCAGATAGAGCCGGCGGCTCTGGTAGGAGTCCACCGGTTTCTTGGGTTTGAAAATTCTGTCGGCAATGGCGCGGGAGTCCGGGCCGCTCAAACGGACGATGCCGATCCCGGCCTGGCCCGCAGGGGTGGCTACAGCAGCGATGGTGTCTTTGTCGGACGCATTGAGGAACATAGATAAACCCGTACACGGGACAGGGTACACGGTGCACGGTACAAGAAAAATCCGGGGTTCCGATCTCAGTCCCTGTCGGCCGGCTGTCCTTTGCCCTTGGGGATGATCACGACCCGCTTCATCAGCCCCTCGCCCCGGCTTCTTGTCTCCAGGTGCTCGTCGTTCTTCAGAGCGAGGTGAACGAGTCGGCGGTCGTGAGGATTCATGGGGTTCGTGGTGACCGGCTTCTTGATCCGTTTTGCCTTGTCGCCCATTTTCAGGGCCATCTGGGTCAGGGAGTCTTCCCGCCTCCGGCGGTAGTTCTCGGAGTCGATGACCACGTCGATCTTCTTGTCCAGGGCCTTGGTCACGATCTTGTTGACGAGAAACTGCAGAGCGTCAAGGGTCTTGCCTTTTCGACCGATGAGGAGGCCGGAACGGTCGCCCTGGATTTTCAAGTGGATCCGCCGTTCCCCGCGAGTGGCCGCGAGGGTCGCTTCCACCGGAATGAGGGCAAGGATCTCTTCCAGAGTCCGTTTCGCGAAGGCCACATCCGCGTCTTGGGGTTCGGCCCTGAGTTCTCCTCCATCGTCTTCCTCTTGCGGCTCTTCCTTTTCCTGCTCCTCTTCCTCTTCTTCCAGTTCGGCCTCTGTTTTCAGGGTGACCTTGATCTTGGCCTTGCGGCCTCCTACCAGGCCGAAGATGCCCGCCGATCCGGGCTCAATGACATCGATATTGAGATCTTCCACAGGAAGGTCGAGTTCACGTGCGGCCTTTTCAATGGCCTCTTCAGTGGTTTTTCCTTCGAATTCATAAGTTTCCATGACAGTCCTCCAGTTGCTAGGCGGCTCGCTTGATAATGCGGTATTGCTGGCCAATGGACAGGACGTTGTTGACCAGCCAGTAGAGTACAAGGCCAGAGGGGAAGTTGATGAACATGAACGTAAAGATCACGGGCATGAGAAGCATGATCTTGGCCTGAGTCGGATCACCGGGGGTGGGGGTCATCTTCTGCTGAATGAACATGGAGGCCCCCATGAGCAGGGTGAGCACCGGGATCCCGGAAGGCGGGGTCATGAGGGGGATCGTAAAGGGAAAATGGAACAGCCGGTCGGGCGCGGAAAGATCATTGATCCACAGGAAAAAGGGAGCGTGCCTCAGTTCGATCGAGTTGCCCAGGATCCTGAAGAGGGCAAAGAAAACCGGGATTTGGATGACCATGGGGAGGCATCCTCCCATAGGGTTCACCTTGTAG
>JALOPA010000144.1 GCA_025454125.1 Thermodesulfobacteriota bacterium | reverse complement strand
TTGTGACTTTGTGCCTAACGCCCGGCGCAAGAGACCAATCTGAAGTCTTCGCCTAAAGGCGAGGGGTTGCCTCCGAATTCCGAGGGAGTTCTTAAAGGAGCCTTGATCCGTGTTCTCCAAGTTCTTCATCGAGCGTCCCATCTTCGCCACGGTCATCGCGATCATTCTCTGCCTTGCCGGCCTCGTGGCCATGACCGCCCTTCCGGTGGAGCAGTACCCAACGATCACGCCCGTGCAGGTCACGGTCTCGGCAACCTATCCCGGAGCCGATTCCCAGACCCTGGCCGATTCGGTGGCCGCGCCCATCGAGGCTCAGATCAACGGCGTGGACAACATGCTTTACATGTCGTCGACCAGTTCGTCCAACGGCCAGTTGTCACTCACGGTTTATTTTACCCTGGACACGGATCCGGACATTGCCCAGGTGCAGGTGCAGAACCGGGTCAATCTCGCAGCGCCCCAGTTGCCTGAAGCTGTGGTGCAGCAGGGGGTTTCGGTCCAGAAAAAGGCCTCTTCCATCATGATGATGATCGGCATCTTCGGCGAGGGAGAGCGCTACAGCAGCGACTACATCGCCAACTACGCCAACGTTTACGTCCTCGACGCGATCAAGCGCGTGCCGGGCGCCGGCCAGGCCCAGATCATGGGGGTGCCAGACCAGGCCATGCGCATCTGGATGAACCCGGACCGCATGGCTTCTCTCGGGATCACCACCAGCGACATCCAACAGGCCGTGGCAAGCCAGAACGCCCTGTACGGAGCCGGCCAGATCGGCCAGCAGCCCACCTCCAAGCCCGTGCAAATGACCTTTCCCGTGGTCACCCAGCGGCCCTTCACTGAACCCGCACAGTACGAAAACATCATTCTCCGCGCCAGTCAGGAGGTGAGCGGGATCGTGCGCTTGAAGGACGTGGCGCGCGCCGAGGTCGGCTTGCGGCAGTACATCATCGACAGCAAGCTGAACGGCACTCCCGCCACCTTTATCGCCGTTTACCAGCAGCCCGGCGCCAACGGACTCCAGGTGTCGGACGCGGTCAAGAAGACACTGGAGGAAATGAAGCCCCGCTTCCCGAGCGGGCTCGACTACAAGATCTCTCTCGACACCAACGACTTCGTGCGCCTCTCCATCCAAGAGGTGGTCAAGACCCTGTTCGAGGCCATCCTCCTCGTGGTCGTCATCGTGTACCTCTTCCTTCAGAGCTTCCGCACCACCCTCATCTGCACCGCAGCCATCGTCGTCGCCCTGGTCAGCACCTTCACCGGCATGCTGGCTCTGGGATTTTCCATCAACCTGCTCACGCTCTTCGGCCTGGTGCTCGCCATCGGCATGGTGGTGGACGATGCGATCGTGGTGGTGGAGAATGTAGAACGCAACATGGTTCGCTTTCATCTTTCTCCGAAGGAAGCCACCGTCAAGGCCATGGGGGAGATCTCTGGCTCCCTCGTCGCGGTTGTGCTGGTCATGGCTTCCGTGTTCATCCCTGCCGCCTTTCTTCCCGGCACGACCGGGCAACTCTACAAGCAGTTTGCCATCACCATTGTCATTTCCGTGGCGGTCTCAGGATTCGTGGCCTTGACCCTCACGCCGGCCATGTGCGGGGTCCTGCTCAAGCACACCCAGCCTCCGACGCGCGGATTTTTCGCTTGGTTCAACCGTCAGGTCGATGCCCTGACCCGGGGCTTTGGCCACGCCGTGACCTTCGTGATCAGGAGGATGCTCGTGGCTTTCGTCGTTCTGGCGGTGCTCGTTTACACGATCGTTCACCTTTTCGAAATCCTTCCCACGAGCTTCGTGCCCAATGAAGACCAGGGGTATGTCATGGCCGCGATCCTCATGCCCGACGCCGCAAGCCTCAACCGGACCCAGGCGGTCTCTGAACGGGTGGATGCGATCTTCAAAAAAATCCCGGGCGTGGACACCCGCACCCAGCTCGCCGGGTACAGCCTGCTCGACAGCGGGTTCAAGACCAATGCCGGGACCTTCTTTGTGACGCTCAAGCCTTTTGATGAGCGCTACGCCTCGACCCGCCAGGCCCGCGCCGAAAACGCCCGCGCCGTGCTGGCCACCTTGCACCGTGAAGCCTCGGCGATCCAGGAGGGAATGGTGATCCCCGTGGCTCCGCCGGCCATACCCGGTATCGGCACCATGGGCGGTTTTGAATTCTGGATCCAGGACACAGGCGCGGGAGCGCCTGCAAGACTGGACGAGATCACCCGCCAATTCCTTGCCAAGGCCCGCCAGCGTCCAGAGCTCACCGGCTTGAACAGCACCTTCCGTGCCACCACCCAACAGTTGAGTGCCGACGTGGACCGAGAAAAGGCCAGCCTGCTCGGCGTGCCGGTCACGGATGTGTACAGCGCCATCCAGGCGCAGTTCGGGTCCCTCACGGTCAGCCAGTACAACGAGTTCAGCAGGGTCTGGTGGGTCATTCTCCAGTCCGAGCCCAAGTACCGTCAAGACCCTGGGGATCTGGCGCGCCTGTACACGAGATCGAATCCAGGCGATATGGTTCCCCTCTCGGCTTTGGTCACGACCCGATGGGTGACCGGACCGGACTTGTTGCCCCACTTCAACGGCTTTCCCGCGGCCAAGGTCAACGGCAACGCGGCTCCCGGATACAGCTCGGGCCAGGCCATTGCGACCATGGAAGAGGTCGCGCAGGAGGTGCTTCCGTCCGGCTACACTTTCGCCTGGTCCGGCCTTGCCTTTGAGGAAAAGAAATCCGGCGGCACTTCCATGATGGCCTTTGTCTTCGGCCTCATCATCGTCTTCCTCGTGCTCGCGGCCCAGTACGAGTCCTGGACCCTTCCCGGCTCCGTGATGATGGCCGTACCCTTCGGGGTTCTCGGCGCTTTGACCGCGAACTGGCTCCGGGGTCTTGAAAACGACGTCTACTTCCAGATCGGGCTTCTCGTGCTGATCGGGCTGGGAGCCAAGAACGCGATCCTGAGGGTCTCCTTTGCCGTGGAGCTGCGCAAGCAGGGCAAGTCGATCATGGAAGCCACGATCGAGGCCGGCGAACAGAGGCTCAGGCCGATCATCATGACCTCCCTTGCCTTTGCCTTTGGGGTGCTGCCCCTGGCCATTGCCATGGGCGCGGGCGCCAATGCCCGCCACTCCATAGGCACGGGCATCATCGGCGGCATGATCGGAGAGACCACCCTGGCCATGCTCTATGTGCCTCTCTTGTTCTACCTCTTTGACCGGCTTAGCGAGCGCTCCAAGGCAAAGAAAGAAGCGAAATCCGGTGCGCACCGTCTTGCTGAAGAAAGCGCGCCCCAGGAGGCAAACCGTGGACCATCGGAGAACCCCTGACATGCGCCACTTCATCGTCCTGGCGTTCGCTTTCCTGCTCGCCGGCTGCATGGTGGGCCCAAATTACGTGCGGCCTGTGGTGGATGTGCCGGCCGCCTTCCGATATGAGGACAGGGACGCGAAAGAGACCGCAAACACCCCGTGGTGGACGCAGTTCCAGGATCCGGTGCTCGATGCGCTGATCGATGAGGCGCTTGCCAACAACAAGAACGTCAAGATCGCTGTCGCAAACATTGAACAGTCTGCCGCATTGCTCATGCAGGCTCGTTCGCCGCTTTTTCCCCAGATCGGATACGGCGGGAGCGCGGCAAGGGAGCGATCAAGCGAGATGGGAACCGTCCCCCTTCCCGCGATCCTGCCGAACCCCCAGACGTCCAACCAGGTCCTTGCGAGCGCGAGCTGGGAGATCGACCTTAGGGGCCGCATCCGGCGGCTCTCCGAGGCTGCGCAGGCCCAACTGTTGGCGACCGAGGAGGCATGGCACGGGGTGATTCTCTCTCTTGTTGCCTCTGTGGCGAACGACTACATCCAGCTCCTCGGCCTCGACGAGCAGCTTCTCGTATCAAGACGGACTCTCCAAACCTACGCCGAGTCCGTCAAGATTTTCGAGCTCCGTTACAAGTATGGCCAGGTATCGATGATGACCGTCGAGCAGGCGCGCTCGCAGTACGAAACCGCCGCCGCTGCAATCCCTCAGATTGAATCGCAGATTGCCCAGACCGAGAACGCTCTGTGCATCCTGCTCGGACGCAACCCGGGTCCTGTCCGGCGCGGCAAGACCATTCATCGGCTGACCCTTCCTGCCGTGCCTGCCGCTCTGCCGTCAGACGTCCTTGAAAACCGCCCTGACATCCGTCAGGCAGAACAAAACCTCCTTGCAGCCAATGCCCAGATCGGCGCAGCCAAGGCCCTCTACTTTCCGACCATCTCCCTCACCGGCGCCTTCGGCTATGCAAGCTCGGACCTTTCCAACCTTTTCAAGGGTCCGGCCCGCGTGTGGAGTTATGCCGGGTCTTTCACCGGGCCGATCTTCACCGCAGGCGCCATCACCAGCCAGGTCAAACAGGCGGAAGCTGCCAGGAATGCGGCGCTCTACAGCTACGAACTGTCGATTCAGGGCGCTTTTGCCGATGCGGAAAACACGTTGGTCAGCCGCAGCAAGCTCGTAGACCAGGTGCAGGCGCAGGAGCGCCTCGTACGGGCCAACAGAGAGTACGTGCGCCTGGCGCGTCTCCAGTTTGAAGGCGGATATGCGCCCTACTCCACGGTGCTCCAGGCTGAGCAGCAGCTTTTCCCCTCAGAGCTCAACTATGCCCAGTATAGCGCAGCGCTCTTCAACTCCCTCGTGAATATCTACAAGGCCATGGGCGGCGGCTGGCAGGTCACGACGGAAGGGAAGTGACGCAGAGAGGCATTCGCCGCACCCAGGACTTGCCCCTTCACCCTCCGGTCGGAACGGCCCTTTTTCACCCCCCTGCTTTTGCCTGTCATCTCTGGAGTTCTTTTTCCAGTTTTCTGCTGAAACTGGACAGGGAAAAACAGCCGGCAAAGTAGAAGATGGAAATGAACAGGTAGGCTTCTGCGCTGAATCCCATCCAGAGAGGATCCGAAAGAACGGTCTGGGTGGTCTTGAGCAGATCGTAGACGGCGATAATCACAAGAAGGGAGGTGTCTTTGAAGGCGGCGACCAGGATGCCCACCGTGGGAGGGATCACCATCTTGAGCGCCTGAGGCAGGATGACCAGCCTCATGGTCTGGAAGTAGTTCAGCCCCAGGGATTCCGCCGCCTCATACTGACCTTTGGACATGCCCTGGAGGCCGCCTCTCACGACCTCGGCGATGTAGGCCGAGGTAAACATGATGAGAGCCACGGAGGCCCGAATGAGCTTGTCCACGGTCACCCCTTCCGGCATAAACAAGGGGAACATGATGGCCGACATGAACAGGAGGCTGATCAGAGGCACCCCGCGGATCACCTCGATGTAGACGATGCTGAGGGCTTTGATGATGGGCAGCTTTGAACGGCGGCACAATGCGATCATCACTCCGAGCGGATAGGCGACCACCATGGTGAAGACCGACAGGAGCAGCGTGATCGGGAGGCCGCTCCACTGGGTCGTTTCCACGGCGGTCAAGCCGAAGATCCCGCCCTTCATCAGCACCCCTATGGCCACCAGGGCGGCGGCCCACACGTAGAACAACGATTGCTTCCAATGGGTGCGCTTGCTGCTGTAGAGGATGAGGGCCACGAACAGGATCAAGGAAAGAAAGGGCCGCCACTGCAATTCATAGGGGTAGAATCCAAACAGGATAAATCGCAGGTTCTGCGTGACAATAGACCAGCAGGCACCGACACAGGTCTTGCACCCCTCGCTGGGGGTGAACCAGACACTGTCGATAAAAGCCCATTTTGTAAACAGAGGGACGGTTTTGTAGAGCACAAGAAGGGTGACGACGGTCAAGAAGGAATTCACGGGACCGCTGAAAAGGTTTTCCCGGGCCCACCCGATCCCTCCGGCTCGGGTCGCCGGCGGCTTCATCTCATGCGTGTCTATGGTCTTGTTAAGCGTTTCCATCTCTTCTTTTCCTGCCGTGCACCGACTCCCTCATCTTTCAACGATCGCAATCTTCTTGTTGTACCAGTTCATAAAAGCAGAGGTCGTGAGACTGAAAAAGAGATACACCACCATGATCATCAGAATCGGCTCGAT
>JALOPA010000771.1 GCA_025454125.1 Thermodesulfobacteriota bacterium | reverse complement strand
GACAGAGGGACAAAGGCACAAAGCAGAAAAATCAATAAACCCCTTTGTGCCTTTGTACCTCTCTTCCATTGTCCCTATCCGCTCAGGAGCGATAGCAGATCCTGCCAGCCGGAAATCCTTGGGACAGGCGGGTCAGGCGGCTCAGGAACTCCTGCGAGAATGCCTCGGGCATAGGGGACCTGGTGATCCATGACATAGGTGGTCCACACAGGCTGAAGGCCCGCGCCCCTCGCTCCCTTGATATCGGGTTCAGGATCGTCGCCCACGTAAGCGATTTGGCCGGCATCAAGGCCGAGCTCCTCAACGAGTTTGAGAAACACGGAGGGATGGGGTTTTCGGTATCCCAGTTCTCCTGAAATGAGGATGGCGCCGAAAAAAGGAGTGAGGCCCAGGTAATCCAGGATATTTCTTGCCGCAGGGCCGTGAGTGAAGTTGGTCAGCAATCCGAGGCGGTATCTCTTCTTCACGGTTTCGAGCATGGAGCCTGTTTCCGGGATCAAGCGGCAGTAATCCAGAAAAGCTGAGAAATAAGCCTCAACAGCAGCGCTGATCCTCCAGTCGTCAGGTGAAATCGTGTACCCTTGGTCAGAAAGGGCTGCGCTGATCCAGAAACGGTTGTGAGTTTCCCTCCCGTCCTTCTGACACTCCGCAAGGTGATCCAGTGCCGCCTGCCGATGAGCTTTCCTGAAATCGTCCTCCTCAAGCTTAAACCCGCCTTGGACCAAGCTCCCGAACAGCCGGCCGTGAGCTTCCTGGAGGGTTTGAGGTTCCACCGTGATGAGGGTGTTGAAGAGGTCGAATCCAATTGCTTTAAGCGACTTGCGGAGAAGTTGGAGGTTGGAGGTCAGAGGTTTACCCGCCTTCGGCGGCGCCAGAGGCGACCAGGGTTGGAGGCAAGAACGGTTTTGCCTCAGACCTCAAGCGAAGCGATCCTCAAGCCTCAAACAGCAGGCCATATTTTGGTTGCGGCCAAAGGCCTGCATTGGGTAACGCAAGCGATAAGATAAACCGGATCGCGTGGAGGGGGAGAAAACAAAGGGCCGGATCTGCCGGCCCTTTGCATCTGATTCTCACCCGCTCCGGTGAGGCGGTTTGCACCCCTAAGGCGCTTTCTTGGCCGGGGCCTCCTGAGCCGGGGCTTCCTTCTGGAGTTGCTTGATCTTGTCTTCGTAAACCACGACCTGGTTCTTGTCTTTCAGGCTCTTCATGAGCGTGTCAAAGGACTTGGAGGTTTCTGTGGCCTCAAGGCGGGCCCGCGCCCGTTTGATCCCTTCTTCCACAGGGATGTCCTGCTTCTTCACGAACTCCGTCACCTTGATGATGGTCCAGCCCGTGGGTGTTTTGAAAGGCTTGGAGATTTCCCCCGGCTTCATGGTGAAAGCCACGTCGGTCAGAACTTTGTACTGTTTCTGGGTGACGAAGCCAATGTCTCCGCCACGCTTCCCGCTCACATGTTTGCTTTGAGCCATGGCCAGTTGAGCAAAATCCTTGCCTGCCTTGAGATCTTTAGAGATGGCGTTGATCTCTTTTTCTTTGTCCAGGTCCACCTCGATCAAGCTGAGGCGCACCCTGTCAGGCTGAATGAACTCCTCTTCGTGTTCCTGGAAATACTTCCTGGCATCCTCGTCCGAAACGGGCTTTTGGCTTTCCTTCAGGGCCTGGAGCAGACTGTTCCGGTAGAGGCTGCGGGTGTAGTCCTCAATTTTGGCGGCGATGGCGGGGTCCTTGGTCAAACCCCTTGATTCCGCCTCCTTTTCGATGAGGATATTCTCGATGTACTGGTTCACGACGTATTTGCGCCCGTGTTCGGATTCAGCCAGCTTGGGGGAAAGCTTGACCAACTGCTTTTCATAATCGGCAACTCGGACGTAACGGTCTCCAACCTTGGCGAGCGCATCGGATGGAGCGGCTTCGACAGGCTTCGGCTTCGGCGCTTCTTTGGAAGTTTGGGGTGCGGCCTTCTGTTCTTCCTTCTTGGATTCGCATGAGCCTAGGGCAAAAACAAAGATGAGAAGAAAGAAAAAAATGGATTTGATCTTCATCCGGAGAGACCTCCTGTTTCCTGAATGCCCGGGACCCGGCAGGGGCCGGTGAGTCCCACAACCTTTAAGGCGACCATTCTAACATGTTCAATTTTATATGTAAACCCTTGAATGCACCCCGCCGAAATTTTCCAGGCGGGGCATGGCTCGGCTCATGGGTGAAGCCCCGTAAGCCGGAAACCAGCCGATTTCATCCTGAGCAAATCATGAAACCTGAAAAGGTTGTCGCTGGCTTGAGAATCTGATACAGGAATTCCTGAGGACAGACAACAGCCCTGCCCAGCTCTTCATACGGCTTGCCTTGGGTGTCGTCATGTTTCCCCATGGCGCCCAAAAAGTGCTGGGATGGTTCGGCGGACCCGGAATCACCAAGACCCTCCAAGCCTTTGCAGGAATGGGCTTCCCCTCGTGGTCGGTCGCTGCGCTCATGGCGGTCGAGTCTCTGGGCGCGGTGCTCCTCGTTCTTGGATTCCTCACCAGGCTCTGGGCCTTTGGAATCGGGCTGAGCCTCACGATTTGCATGTTCCTGAGCCATGTTCAGCACGGGTTTTTCATGAACTGGTTCGGGCAGCAGCAGGGGGAAGGATTCGAATATCACCTTCTTGTGATCGGCATCTGTCTGGCCCTTCTCATCAAGGGAGGGGGGGCCCTTTCCGTTGACCGCAAGTTCTCCTCAGGCAGTAAATACCTGTACGCGAGTCCGTCCGGCCGTTTCCTCAGGTGATTCGTTCTTTTTCTGCGGACGCTGTGAGGCGTGTCAGGGCGTCACGGTGATGAGGGCTTGCTCGGTGAGGGTGAGTCTTTCGACTCCTGTTGCGGTGACGAGGTAGTCATCTTCCATGCCCACCACCCCTCTGCCCGGAAACACGAACTTGGGTTCAAAAGCCATGACCATGCCTTCTGCCAGTGATCCCTCGAAGTTTGGGGCAATGATAGGAAATTCATCGATTTCCAGCCCAAGACCATGCCCGATGAAGCGGACCTGTCCTTCCCCGTGGCCCATGAAGCAATCGCCGAGACCCCGTTGCAGGGCCATGTCCTTGGCCATGGCATAGAGCTCAGGGCACGGGATTCCCGGCTTGGCCTTTTCGGCGAAGAGCTCATGGATCTCCCTGGAGCACTGGTGAGCCTTTTGGAGATCAGGGGGAAGCTCGCCGATCACAAAGGTCCGGAACTGATCGGCCAGATACCCGTTGATGCCCACCCCGTAATCGATGCCGATGGGTTCATTGGTCCGGATCTGCCGGAAGCTCGCTCCCTGGGCCATGGCCGGAGTGTTGCCGCTCCCTCCGTGGGGGCTGTTCAGGAAGGTCACCACAGAGCCGCTGTCGCCTGAGAGCACATGGGCGTAGGTCATCTCCTGGTTCCAGCCTCGCATTCTGAGGATTCCCATGTGGCCTTCCCGTCGCGCAATGAACGCCAAGCGGCCGTCGATCTCGAGCTCGCTGACCCCCTCCCGGATGAACTCCTGAATCTCCGTGAAGCCTTGATGGAGAACGGCCGCGGCTTTCCTGATCTGATCGATCTCATAGGGAGACTTGATCATCCTCCGCCTGCGAATGAGAAGGGAAACATCGACAAAAGTGCAATCAGGAAAGGTCTCAGTGAGCCAGAGATAAAGCTGCGCAGGAAGAACGTCCATTTCAAGCCCAAGCCGCTGGCTGCCCTGGATTCCGAAATCCCCGAGCATTTTTCGGATGGAACTCCTGCCGTTGACCGAGAGGATGTTTTTGAGGGGACATTCCTCTTTCACCCTCTCGAGGCCCTTTTGCACCATGAGGACCGGATCCCCCGTTACGGGGATGAAGAGGATGGAAGACTGGATGGTGCCGGAGAAATAGAAGATGTCCACGTTCTGGAAAAGGAGTGCACCGTTCAAATCGTGGCCGGCAAGGTCTGCTTGGAACCTGGCCAGTCTTTGCCCGATCTCTTGTGGCTGGACTTTTTCCATGTTTCTGTTTCCGCCCG
>JALOPA010000143.1 GCA_025454125.1 Thermodesulfobacteriota bacterium | reverse complement strand
GCCTCCAACCCTGGTCGCCTCTGGCGCCGCCGAAGGCGGGTAAACCTCTGACCTCCAACCTCCAACTTCTCCGCAAGTCGCAGAGAAGTTACGCTCTAAGATTCTAAACTTGAAAGAAGAAGACAGAATAGAGGAGAAGCCCCTTATCACGAAAACACGAAACTTGCCCGCCTCTGGCGGACTTGCCCGCCGTTAGTTTGGCGGGGGACGAAGGCACGAAAGAAGAGAGGGTTATATAGAAAACCAGGCCCTTTTTCGTGTTTTCCAAATTTCGTGCTTTCGTGGTTGGATTTTCTCTTTGAGATTTTGACTCAGGCTGACAGCAGAAGGCAAGCAACGGATAACGGATAACGACGACCGACCGCAGACATTACCGTTTCAAGCACAAGGTGGCACGGACAAGCTTTTATCCGCCTCTGGCGGATGGTTGTCCGTGGTTTGAAGGACAGATCGCGCGATTCAGGCTAACACGGACAAGCACAAATCGCTTGTCCGTGGCACCGGTCTTTGACAGACAACGGTGAACGACGCCCGACCTGTTTTGTTTTCTTCTTGTCACTCGTTACTTGTCACTTGTCACTTCTTATTGATCAGACTCGCCGCGTAGGCTGCACCGAATCCGTTGTCGATGTTGACCACCGTCACGCCGGAAGCGCAGGAGTTCAGCATGCCCAGAAGCGCGGCAACGCCCTGGAAACTCGCTCCATAGCCCACGCTCGTGGGCACAGCGATCACGGGTTTGTCCACAAGCCCGCCCACCACACTCGGCAGGGCTCCCTCCATGCCGGCCACGACAATGATCACCGATGCCCTGAGCAGTTTTTCTCTGTGTGCCAGAAGCCTGTGCAGGCCGGAGACGCCCAAGTCATATAGGCTGTCCACCACGTTCCCCATGAATCGGCCGGTGACCGCCGCTTCTTCCGCTACAGGAATATCCGACGTTCCGGCGCTGATCACGAGGAGGGTTCCCTTGCCCCGGAGCTCCTGGGGGTGCTGCATGAGCGTGAGGGTTCGTGATCTCGGGTAGTAGGTTGCTTTCGGATATTTTTTCGTGATCTTTGCCGCTTTTTCGCGCGACAGGCGGGTGACGAGGATGTTCTCCTCCTGGGCCTTCATCCCGGCCATGATCGCCAGGATATCCTCAACCGCTTTTCCCTCGCCGAAGATCACCTCGGAAGCGCCCCTTCGGATGCTTCGGTGATGATCGATGCAGGCCACATCGATATTTTCAAAAGGAAGATCGCGGAGCCGGTTCACCGCTTCTTCGACCGACGCCTCCCCTTTCCTCACCTTCCTCAACAGCGCTTTGACTTTCTTCTGGTCCAAATGCCTGTCCCTTCTCCTTCTAAACGAGCTTTGCCTCCCTCAGGTACGACATGGACTGCTGGCCGATGTTGGTCACCTGGCTCAGAGCCCTGGACACGTGAATCAAGGCTTCCTCCCCTATGCCGGAATCGAACATGACCAGCGCCTTGTTCAGAAAGCGCTCGACCTCGTTCCACTCCTCGTGCCCGGTGATGATCTTGGCCAGACCGACCTCGTGGCCCAGCATGCTCAAATCCATGTAGATGATTCTCGATGCGCCCCGTTTCTCTTCCTGGGGCAGGTTCTTGAGGAGTTCCAGGCTGCCGGCAATCATGATCAGCCCTGCTTTGACCTTCTCGCTCTGGGAAAAAGCCATGATGGCTTCATTGGAATTCATAACGGCACCGCGACCATTCCCTGTTTTACGATTTTCCGGAAACGCTGCACCACGGAAAGACCAAACCGACTTCGCGGACTATAGGGAAAAGCCCGCCCGGTGTCAAGCCAAGGGACGGTTAAGGTCGCACCGGGTTGGCGGGGTGTCCTCTCGGCCAGAGGGAGAGAGCTTCGAACGGACACTTCAGCCGAGGTCTTTTGCGGCAAAGCGCTCCTAGTCGGGCCGGAACGATCTCCCAAGCCCCGCGGGCGCCGAGCCGCTCAAGATCCGCATCCATCGGCCAATCCAACGGGATCCCGGACCCGACGTTCTTGCAGACCTCTTCTGGGCCAGGTACATGACCACCAGGGTGAAGATCATGAGCGGAAAAGGCGCCACCTGGAAAACCTGGGCAGGCACCGAAGGCCACCATCCCTGGAAATGAATTCCCATGATCTGGAGAAAAGCAAAGAGGTAAGCTCCCAGCGCGGTCTTGACCGGGTGCCAGCCTCCGAAGATGACGATCGCCAGCGCAATCCAGCCGGTCCCTTCCGCTCCCTGAGGCCGGCCCCAGCCGGTCTTGGTGCACAAAGAGAAGCTCGCCCCTGCAAGGCCCACCAGGAGCCCTCCCACCACGGTGTACCAGAACTGGATCGCCCGGGTGTCGGTGCCCCTGGCATAAGCCGCTTCCGGGTTTTCCCCGACGGCTCTGAGGCGAAGCCCCATGGGTGTCTTGTACAAGATCCACCAGACCCAGGGAATCAGCAGCAGGCTCAGATAAGCGGGAAGGCTTTGATCGAAAAAAATGGGCCCCAGAACGGGAATATCCTGAAGCCACGGAATGGGGACCATCCCGGCTTGCGGACCATAGAGCCTTGCGTAAGGATTCCCGAGAAAGTACGCCAGGTCCCTGGCCGTCAAGGTGAGAACAAACCCCACGGCCACCTGAGACAGTCCAAGGAACACGCTGAAATATCCGACCACCGCAGCCAACAGGGCGCCCACCAGAGCACCTCCCGCAAATCCGAGAACAAGGCTCTGGCTCTGATAGGCGATGGCAAAGGCCACCATAGCGCTGAGCAGAATGGACCCGTCCAGGCTCAGGTTGATGACCCCTCCTTTTTCCGAGAGGGTCTCCCCGAGAACGGCCAAGACGATCGGAGCAGCGCCCGCCACGATGGAAGCAAGGAGAATGGTGAGATCAAAATCAGTCATCGGTTATTCTCTCAGTGATCTTCGTCGCTCCTGACATGTGGCCTCTTCAGGCCAAATGCCCGATTGCACTGTGCGTTAGGAGCACTCCGTTCGAGGACCGCCCGGCTTCGCCGGGCTTGAGGATCGGGCCTGACGGCCCTTGAGGAGCGTCCCAAGGGGGGGACTTGAGGAGCGGCGCAGGAGCGCCTTGAGGCAAAAGCGACCATTGCCTCTTACCTCAAGCGAACGAAGTGAGCGCTCCTCAAGCGCAGCGCTCCTCATCCTCAAGGGGCTTCAGCCCCGCTCCTCTGATCCCCGCCTCAAGCGGGGCGCTCCTTCTCCCTGTTGCGCCTCAGCCCATACACCAGCAGGGTGGTGAGCACCAGGGCCCCCTGGATAATCCCGCTCAACGAAGAGTCCAGTTTCAGCACAATGGGAAGCTGGATGCTGCCCACGTTGAGGCACGCGAAAAAGAAAGCGATCCAGGGCGATCCCCAGGCCCGATAATTGGCGAGCATCACGACCAGCAGTGCAAGGTAGCCGTAGTTGCTGGAGATGATGGGGATGAGGCGGTGATAGACGCCGGTGACCTGGAAAGCTCCAGCCAAACCCGCGCACCCTCCGGCCATTCCCATGGCCATGATGAAATACGTATTCGGGCTCAGGCCGTGCAGATACGCCGCCCTCGCATTGCTCCCGATCCCTTTGAGGGCCAGCCCCAACCGGGTGCGGCTGAGGACCCAGGTGGCCAGCACGAGAGCCAGCCCCGCCACGGCCAGACCGACGGGCGAGAGCTTTCCGGACAGGAAGGTCGGGAGCCATAAGGATTCAGGAAAGAGTTCGGTCCCGCTCATAGACCCCACGCCGGGCCGTTTCCAGGGTCCGAAAATGAGCCAGAGGGTGATTCCCTGGGCTACGAAATTGAGCCCCAGCCCGCCGAAGATCTCATTGACGCCGCCCTTGGTTTTGAGAAACCCGGCCAGGATCGCCCACACGCTCCCGCCCAGCATTCCCGCTGCAAAGGCCAGGACGATCATCAGAGCAGGGGCTCCGCCGTCTACGCCGAATCGGAGCACGGCGGTGGAGGCGATGGCCCCTGCCACGACCTGCCCCTCCACGCCGATGTTCCACAGGCCGATTCGAAAGCTGTAGAGCAAGCCGCAGGCGCACAAGGTGAGAGGGATCCACACCATCAGCACCTGGGCGAGCTTGTTCCACGATCCCAGCGCTCCGACAAAAAGATGGTAGAAGGCAGGCCAGGGAGGCGCGCCCGCGACGAGGAGCACCAGGCTGGTCAGGACAAAGACGCCTCCTGCGATGAAGCCGGTTCTCAGGAGGAGCTCTTTGGGACCGAAGTGTTCCGTGAAAAGGGCCATGGCTATCCTTTGCCTGCGATGGCCTTCGCAAGCTCCTCAACGGTCGTGTCGCAGGTTCTCACATCCTTCGCCACCACGCCGTTGAAGAACACGAGGATTCGATCGGCCATTTGAAAAATCTCGTCTAACTCCGCGGACGAAAAGACAATGCTCGTTCCTTGAACCGCGTAGGCGGCGAGTTTCTCCCACACCCATTGTACCGAGTCCATATCCAGGCCACGGGTCGGGTGCTCCAAAAGCAGCAGCAACGGGTCCTCCGGAAGCAGGGCCAGGAGCAGGCGCTGCTGATTTCCGCCTGAAAGGGATTCGGCCGGAGAAAGAGGATTTCCCCGAATCCTGAACCTGTCGATTCCCTGGCGGGCCTTGTCCCAGGCATTCGGCCAGTGAATGATGATGCCTTTTTGCTGCTGGATCGCGAAGTGCTCCGTGATGGTGAGGCCGGGCATCAAGCCTTCTTCGAGCCGGCCCGCCGGCAGGAACGTGACCCCTTTGTCCCTGTAGGCGTGATGATCCCGGCCCGTCATGTCCTCCCCGGCGACCAGGATCTTCCCCGCTTTCGGTCTTTCAAGCCCTGAGGCCAGGCGCAGGAAAAGCCCCTGCCCGCTTCCCTCCAGCCCTGCCAGCCCGACCACTTCCCCCTTCCGCACAGCGACGCGGCAGGAGTTGAGTCCGGCTCTTCCCCCCAAAGCAGACACCCCCTCCATGGCCAGGGTCAGAACTCCCTCCTCGGTCCGTCTGTCGAAACAGGGGGGCGGAGCGAGTTCGTTACCGAACATCCACTTCAGGAGTTTTCCGCCCTCAAAGGGCAGTCCCATGTCCCCTTCCACCCTGCCCCGCCTCAGAACCGTGATTCGGTCACACAGCGCTTCCACATCTTCGAGCTTGTGGGAAACGAGGAGAATGGTTTTCCCCTCAGCGGCGAGTTTCCGCAGAGCGCTGAACAGGGCTTGCTTCTGAAGAGTCGATATCCCTGTGGTGGGTTCGTCCAGGATCAGCACTTCCACTCCCAGCGCCAGAAGCCTGACCAGTTCAAGCTGCTGCCGCTCTCCCACGGTCAGTCGCTCGACGGTGGTGCCGGGATCGAGATGAAACCCGAAATGATCGGCCATTTCCGCTAGGCGATGACGGTAGGCCTCTTCTCTTGAAACCAGCCCGTGGTCGAGTCCCATCATGAAATTTTCCAGAACCGTGAGGGGCGGGAAATCCAGCGGGTCCTGGTAGAGCATGCCGATGCCCAGGCGAGTGGCTTGGGACGGATGGTCGTATTGCGAGGGTTGGCCATCCAGGAGGATCGTGCCCGAGGTCCTGGCCGTGTAGCCCGCAAGAACCTTCATGAGGGTGCTTTTGCCTGCACCGTTCTCACCCAGGATTCCGTGGATCGACCCTTCATGGATCTCCAGGTCGATCCCGTCGTTGGCATTCACCTTCCCATACTGTTTGCGAATGTCCCTGAGCGTAATCTTCATCAGATTTTCTTGCGGAGCAGGCACTCGCGCCTGCCCCGCGGTTTACCGTTCACCGTCCACCGTTGTCCGTGGTCCGTTTACCGTCAAAGATCGGTGCCACGGACAAGCGATTGGCGCTTGTCCGTGTTACGCTGAACCCCGCGATCTGCCCCTCACACCACGGACAAACATCCGCCTGCGGCGGATCAAAGTTTGTCCGTGCCACCCCTCGGCGGTCGGCCGTCGGCTGTCTTTGCTGTTGACGGGTCACTTCTTAGCCTTGCTCTCTCCGGCCATGCCTTTGAGGAGTTGCTCCATGTACCAGATCTGTTTGTCCGTCGCCACTTCGCCTGCTTTCAGGAAGG
>JALOPA010000142.1 GCA_025454125.1 Thermodesulfobacteriota bacterium | reverse complement strand
CAAGCTCTTTCCAAACTCGAGGGCGCTGCTGGTGAGCGGAAAGGTGATCGACCGGGCCATGATCGCCAAAGGCAAGGCGATGACCATTGCGGCAAACGGAAGAAACCATTTTGTCATCCGCGGGACACTCCAGGCCGCCCAAAGAGCGAATGCGGCGGTGATCGTCGAGATCGCCAAGTCCGAGGGAGGCGCAAGCTCCTACTGCGCCGTGACGTCGTGGAGCATTGCGAGAGAGACCGACGCCCTCTGCAACGAACTCGGAATCACGATTCCTGTGGCCATCCACGCCGACCACTACGGCATCAAGAGCGACAAGGACCTCAAGACCGCCATGGTCGAAATCCCCTCCATGTTTGATGCCGGGAACACGTCGATCGCCATCGACGCCTCGCACCTTCCCGACGACCAGAACCTCCTCGCCAATCTCGCCATCAATCCCTACATCCCCAAGTGGGCCGGCTATGAGACCGAGGTGGGGGAGATCAAGGGTAAGGAGGGGCTCTCGACCGTGGAAGAAGCCCTGTTCCTGATCCGGGGCCTCAATGCCCACGGCATCTCTCCGGACTGGATCGCTCTGAACAACGGGACAACCCACGGCATCGAGGCCAGCGACGCGGGGATCCAGGTGCAGCTGACCAAGGAGATCCACGATGCCCTGGCCAAGTACAAAGTTTCAGGCGCCCAGCACGGGACCTCCGGCAACAGCTCCGAACGGCTTCGGCAGATTGCCCGGCAAACCCGCACGACCAAGGCGAATGTGGCCACGGCGCTCCAGATGATTACCTGGGGAGTGCAAGTGAACGAGTTCGGCAACGCGTACCTGGACGGAAACGGCGAGTTCGTGAAGATCCCGGACCAGGGAGTGACGGACGAGCTGTGGGCCGAGATGGTGACTTACGCGAAATCGAAGAACCTGAAGGCCGGGGACTACAAGAAGCTCAACCTGCCCTTTGAGAACAAGTTGCTGGGCCTGCCGCGAGAGGTCAGAGCCAGGATGGCCAAGGGGGTGGAGGATTTCGTTTACGAGCTCCTCACCCAGGTCTTCAACGCGCAGGACACGGCGCCTCTGGCGATCGAAGCGATCCTCAAGGCCGGTTCCTACGCTCTTAGGCCCAAGGCAAGGCGAATCGAGCAACTTGAGGATTGGACAGAAGAGAAAATCAAAGAGCGGGCTTCCAAGCTTCATGGGGATAGAGGGCCGAAGGGGAATTTTGACGACTAGCAGCCTGGTGAAAAACGCCCATCTGCGGCGTTACCCTCATTCCGCGTCGTTGCGGCGTACTGACCTGTACGCCTCACTCCTCGGAACTTCGGGTGCCTTGCACCTGGGCGTTTTTGACCAGTCTGCGCACCAGGAGGAATGGGGTACTGGTGTGTTTGTGTTTTACCATTGCTCCATTGCTCCACCACTCCACTGCTCCAAGAGCATGAGGGACAATTGCCATCATGAGCCCTGATTCCACCTCCCATCTCTGGGTCAAGGAGATCAAGGACAGCGACCAGGTCCGGGGCCAGTACCTGGTCAAGTCCAAGCGCACAGGTTCGACCAAGAAGGGCGATCCTTTCCTGAGCCTCACCCTTGCCGATCGGAGCGGTGAGATCGAGGCCAGGGTGTGGGAGAGGGCGAACGCCTTGTCCGCCCTCTTCTCCGAAGGGGACATTCTGGAAGTCGAGGGGGCGGCCGGATCCTACCGGGGGGAGGTTCAACTGACCCTGTCGGATCTCAAAGCCGTCAAGGAGGTCCGCGACCCCTCCCTTTTCATCGAGGCCACCAAGCAGGATGTGACCAAAATGATGCTCGCCCTGAGGGAGGTGCTGAGAAAGATCGAGAATGCCCAGATCAAGTCTTTGATCGACCGGTTTCTCGCGGACTCCTCCTTTGTCCAGCTCCTCAAGAAAGCGCCTGCGGCAAAGAACTTCCATCACAGCACCTTGGGAGGACTCCTGGAACACACCCTGTCGGTGTGCCGGCTGGCGTTGCTCGTGGCCGAGCACTATCCGGAACTCAACCGCGATCTGCTCCTTGCAGGGGCCTTTCTCCACGACATCGGGAAGGTGAGAGAACTCGGCACAACGACTTCCATCGACTACACGGACGAAGGAAGGCTGATCGGCCATCTCAGCCTGGGCGTGTCCATGCTGGACGAGAAGCTGGCTGCCCTGGAAGGTTTTCCTGAGGAGATCTCGCTGCGGCTCAAACACCTCATCCTGAGCCATCACGGGGAGTATGAGTTCGGTTCTCCCAAGCAGCCCGCTTTTCTGGAGGCTTTTGCGCTTCACCTGATCGACGATCTGGATGCGAAAATGAACGGGCTCGGCCGGTTCATTGAAAAGGATCGGCAGGCGGGCCGGTGGACGGATTTCAACAGGCTTTTTGAGCGGTACTTCTTCAAGGGCCGGATTTCATCAGCAGACGACAAAAACGAAGCCCCTCCGCCCGAGGAGAGCAGGCAGAGGGGCTTGTTTTCCCCGAAAGACCGCGCAGGGGCCTAAGTCAGGCACAAAGGTGCAAAGGCACATAGGCACAAAGCAGAAGAAAGAGACAAAGGGACAAAGATGCAAAGGGTAAAGACAAAAAAGAAGTCCTCTGCTTTGTCCCTCTTTGCTTGTGTGCCTATGTCCCTTGTTTTGGTTTGCTGCTTTGTGCCTTTGCGACTCTGTCCCTTTGTCCCTCAGTCAGCGGTTTACTTCTTTTCCACCTTGTGGCAGAGACACTCCTTCTCGCCGCAAACATCGCAGACATAGGTATCCTGAGGCGTCTTTTTGTTCTTGGAGCGGAAGATCAAGAAGCCGACGGCCACAGCACACACCAAAAGAATGATGACGTATTCCATAGCAGGCATCACACCTCGATGATCTCCATGTCGATCGGGGTGAGGATCTCGCACCCCGTCTCCGTGACAAGCACGGTATTCTCGATCCCTACAGAGCCTTCGCCCGGAAAAACGATCTTCGGCTCCACCGCAAAGGTCATTCCCTGTTCCAGGGGATAGGACTGGCCCTGGGCAATGAAAGGATACTCGTTGAGTTCGAGGCCGATCCCGTGGGCAATGAACTTCGTCTGCAAGCCGGGCGGACCCAGGTAGCTGTCCTCGTACCCCAGGTCCCTGGCCAGCTCAACGGTTCTGAAGAAAAGGCGTTCACAGTCCGCGCCGGGGCGGGTGTCGGCCAGCACCGCATCATGGATCTCCCGACAGGCCTTGTAAGCGTCCGCGAACTTGGAAGGCATTTTCCCGATGGAGAACATGCGCGTCTCATCGGCCTGGTACCCGTGGTAGCAAATCCCGAAGTCCACCAGGATCGGTTCGCTGGCTTTCATCGGTTTGCGGCTGGCCCCGACCGGAAAGGCCGGGGAAAGGCCCAAGCCGCCCATGGGCGAGTCGGACTGGCTCACAATGCCTCCGACGGAACCGCTGAGCACGTGCCACGAGTAGGCCTCATAATTGAAAGACCGTACGCGGAGCAGACCTTCGTGACCGAGCGATTTTGCCGCCGCCTCCAGGAGACCGCCGAACCGGATCTCCGTCATCCCCTCTTTGAGAATCGTCCTTGCTTCCTGATACACCCTCTTGCCGATGTCGCCGGCCTTTCTCATGAGTCCGATCTCGAAAGGAGACTTGACCTTTCGCAGATCCCGGAGGATGCCGGACCCGTCCACAAGCCGTGAATTCGGAAACAGGGATTGGAGACGGAGATAGTCCCTGGCAGGGAGAATGTCCATCTCAACGCCGAGAACGCGAGGCCCTGTCCCTGTGTGTTCCGATACAAGAGAAGGCAGTTCCCTCAAAGACCTCAGGCCCGCCACATGCTCAAGGGGGGATTCCGCCCTGGCTCTCTCCAACTCCCTCTTGACCAGGACAAGGGGCTTCGCCTCCGGGAAAGCGTAGAGAAGAGCGTCCTGCGCCGTGCCGGAGAGATAGAAACAATCCATTTTCTGGAGCACCAGGAAGCCGTCCAGGCCCGATGCCCCCATCTTTTCCCGGAGCCTGGTGTGGCGCGCTTCGATCTCTTCAGCAGGGGTGTAGACGAAACCGAGCGATCGGCTGATCGCCGGGAATTCTTCTCTCATCCAGTCCGCGTGGTTCACTTCAGCTTGCCGAGAAGCTCGTTCGAAACTTCCTTGACGCCGGGTCTCCCGTCGAGTTCGACGATTCTGGGATTGCCTTTGTTCTTGTTGGAGAGGTCCTTGAAATAGTTGATGGCCGCCATGGTGCCTGTCTTGGGGTCATAGTAAATGCTGTGCCGTTTGTCGATGGCTTCCTCGTCCTGGTCGTCGGACCGCGTTTTGAGGTCGCTGCCGCAGACCCTGCACTTGTCGCCGTCGGGCTTGATGGCGTCAATGAAAATGTTGTTGGGATGGTTGTTGTCTTTGACGCAGAGGCGGCGGCCCATGATCCTGTTTTTGGCGATCTGCCGGTCGAGGACCATCTCAATGACGATGTCCAGCCGGATCTTCTCCTTCTTGAGGGCCTTGTCCAGTTCCTGGGCCTGGACCAGGTTCCTGGGGAACCCGTCCAGGAGCCATCCGTTCTTGCAGTCGGCTTCTTTGATGCGGTCCAGGATCATGGGGATCGTGATGCTGTCCGGGACGAGTTCGCCTCGGTCAATGTACCCCTTGGCTTCTTTCCCGAGGGCCGTGCCCCGGGAGATGTTGTCCCGGAAAATCACACCGGTCTCGATGTGAGGAATTTTGAACTTGTCTTTGACAATGGCACCCTGCGTGCCTTTACCGCTTCCATTGGGGCCGAAAAACAGAATGTTCATGGTTGCATTTCTCCTTTAATGAAGTTGTCCGTTGTCCGTTGCCCGTTGTCCGTGGGCAACTTCAAACTGCTGTGAAGCGAAAAGCCTGGCAGGTTGCTGAAAAACGCCATCCTTCCGTCACTCCCGCGCAGGCGGGAGTCCAGAAAAGCTAGAAAAGACTGGATTCCCGCCTTCGAGGGAATGACTTCAAAGACTCCAAAGAGCCAAGTTTTCACATATTTGCCGCATGCAACCTGCAACAAGCGACCTGCCGCATGCAACCGGCCACAGCCGCCTGCGAAAGGAAAATATTGGAAAGGGGCATCGGTGTCAAGATTCGAGTGCCTTCTCAGGATCGGAGATAAAACCGTTCATCAGGGTGTAGCCCGGGTCAACCAGCAAGCCGCTGCTCCGAGCAAAATCCTCCGAGAAAGAGGTTCCTTTACCCGGACCCTTGAGTTCATTTTTCGAAGCCCACGCAAAGGGAGTCGGCTCAGCCGTATGGGTTCTCTTCACAATGGGCGTCAAATGATCGCTGACCACCATGATCCGGAAATCCTCGAACCTGTTTAGCCCTTCGAGCACCGTGCCCACGACCTTTCGGTCGAAATTCTCGATGGCCTCGATTTTCTCCCGGACGTTCCCCGCATGGCCGGCTTCATCCGGAGCCTCTACGTGAAGAAAAACAAAATCCATCCGAGTCAGGGCCTCGAGGGCGGCTTCGGCTTTGCCGACGTAGTTGGTGTTGAGGTATCCTGTGGCCCCTTTCACAAGGATCGGCTCAAACCCGGCGTAGATGCCCATCCCTCGCAGAAGATCCACAGCGCATATGACCGCGCCCGTGAGGCCGTACTTGTCCGCAAATCGCGGAAGCCTGGGCGCCCGGCCCTGTCCCCAGAGCCAGATGGAGTTGGCTTCCTTTTCCTTCCTCTCTCTGCGTCGGTTGTTCACAGGGTGGAGCGTGAGGATGGGCCACGAGGCGCGGATCAGGCGCTGCACCTCGTTGTGTGAGGCTTCGTTCAGGTAGGGAGCCATGTTCTGACCCAGCACGTCATGGGGAGGGATGGTCGCGGCTTCTTCAGGCCCGCCCTGCCAGACCAGAAGATGGCGGTATCCGACTCCCTGGTAGATCGCGGTGCCGGGGAACCGAAGCTCTTTTTTGAGATCGTCAACGATTTCTCGCGCCTCCTCCGAAGCGAGGTCTCCTGAGCTGTGGCTGACCATGAGGATTTCCTGGCCCGAATTGAAATCCAGCGTGACCAGGTTCATGCGGAAGGCGACCTCCTCGGGTTTCAGCTCCACCTGCATGCTGGCTGCCTCAAAAGG
>JALOPA010000770.1 GCA_025454125.1 Thermodesulfobacteriota bacterium | reverse complement strand
ACCTTCCCTTCCATGAAACAGCCCCTCACCAGTTCGAGCACTGAGGGATAACGGCGCAATCGATCAGGGCAGTAGCCCCCTGGGACGATCACCGCGTCAACCTCCGCCGAGCGGACCTGATCCGCATTCACACCGCCCGGGGCAGGCAGCCCGATCTTGCTGTGATACTCCTTGGCGCCGGTCCCGACCACCGTCACCTGGGCCCCCGCCTCTTTCATCCTGTAGTAGGGGTACCAGAACTCGAACTCGTTGTAGAGGTCCTCGATCAGAAGCGCAACCGTTTTGCCTTTCAGTTCCATTGTTTCACCTCCCCCTCGTGCCTTCGATGTAAGCCAGATCCGATGGATCCAGGACCCTATGGCAGAAACGATAAAGGTCCCCATCCTCCAGCCAGCTCATGATCAGTTCCACCAGCTCACCCTTGGACTTCTTGGAAAGGAAGAGAACCAGAACGATTCTCGCCCGCTGGATGAGCTCGGGGTCTTTCGTCCAGGTCTCATTCAACGTTTTGTCTGCTCCTTTCCGGCGCACTCCTTGATTCTGCTGATCAAGGCCGTTTCCTCCACATAGGGAATGACCAACCGGAATTTTGCGCGCGTCATGGCGACATAAACCAGAGAAACGAGGTTTGACCTCGTTTGATCCGTCGCCTGGATGTGATCGAGACCGACGAGGTAAACCAGGTCAAAGTCCAATCCTTTGGAACTGTGAATGCTGATGAGGGACACCCGGTCCGTGGTGACATCATACATTTCTTTGGACCGAACGTCCTGCGAAACCCAGGTGCTCGGGATGCCCGCCCTTTCGAGGCTTCTGAGGAGGCGCATGGGCAATGCCCGGTTATCGTATGAAAACCGGTCCGGCCCGTACACCTTGTCGTCGTAGAGGATCGCCGTCTCTGACCGTTTGTATTCGCCTTCTCGAAAGCACTCCTTGAGGTCATTGAGCAGAAAGGCTTCAAGGGCCTCCGTGTCACGGAACTTGATGATTTCAGGTGCAGCGCCGTCAGCGCAAATGCCCTCCGGAACAAGGGCCAGTTGCGCGTTCGCCTTTGGCTCCTGGCCGATGAAGCGCTGAGTGAAATCGAATATCGCTTTGGTGTTTCGGTACACTTTCTTGAGGTAGTGGGTCCGGCCGCCCGCCTGGATCCCAAGGGATTTCCATGACGGCCGTCTTCTGTAGAGGTCCTGGTAGGAGTCCATGCTGAGGACAAAGTCCCCGCCGAGTTTGAGCAAGGCCAACACGACCTGCAACATCCCATCGTCGAAATCCTGGCCCTCATCGACCAGGATGGCGTCGAAAGGCTCCATACGGCCTTTTCCAGCCTTGACGCGGTCCAGGGTTTCCTGAACCACAAGTTCATAGTACTCTGCGCTCTCGTTCTCAAAGCGAACAGGTTCTCCCAGCACCCTGGAGCAGAGATCGAAGAAGTGACAGACATCCATCCCGCCTTCACCGGTTCCTACGGCTTTTTCCTGGATGAGCCGCTTCAGGTAACTCACCAGCGCGATGTTGAAACAAACCAGGAGAATCCTCTTGACCTGAGGCCGGTACCTGCGGATCTGTCTTTCCGCTCCCGGGCGGCCCCTTGATGAGCTGGTGTCCTGCCCCAAGGAACAGAGCAAGCCGCGCCTGGGCTTCGTCGAGGGCGGCCACTTCCTTCCGGAAATTTTCCTTTCCCTGCCCCTGCCGTGCAGGAAGCCGGATCTTCCCCTCAGGCCACAGGGCGAAGTGGAGCTTTGCTTCCCCTTTTCCCGTCAGGCCTTTGAACGGAAAAGGAAAGGCGCCGGAAACCCTTTGCAGGAACTTCCGGCCCGTCGGGTCTGTGAAAATTTCTCCGGCGGGATCGAGGTCCTCCCGGAGCAGGGTCATCTCCGCGGGGATGAGCCAGCGAATTCCCCTGTCCTCGTACTGCTCCCGAGAGAGGTTTGTGAAGACCACCATCCTTCCCACCGGGATCTTCAAGCCTCCTTCGTGAGCCGGCTCACGGGAGATGAACTCGGGACTCTCTCTCAGAGCTTCCATGAGCGCATTCGCGTAGCTCTTCGCCTGCCTCAGGGGATTGGTCTTTTGATCGGTCTTTCCGGAAAACTGAACCATGAAATGGTGAGGGGTGTAGGAGAGGATCTGATGGGAAGCCCAGTCTTTGACTTCCAGCACCAGGAGCCCCAGCTTTTTCCCGTAGAGAACAAAGTCAGGAACCTTGCCCTGGCTGCCGATCGAAGGCTGGTACCAGCAGGTGAAATCCTTGTCCGGCCGCGCCGCCTCTTTGAGAAAAGTGAAAACCCTTTTCTCGCCTTCTGTGGCCTCTTCAAAACCCTCGACCTGCTCAGGGTACATTCTGGCCATGTCCGAACCTCTCGCGTAAATGCCTCAAAGCTCCTACAAGGGGTCGCCTCATCGTCTCGACATTCAGAGCTGCGCAGGGTCCATATCGTTTCGAGAAAAACAACCTGCTCCGGTCAGATTGCCTGTCACAGCGCAGCCCAGAAGAGCGCTTTCCTGATCCTCCGGATCAAGGCCTCCACCTTCTCCGGATGCTGGATCGGTGTCACCGGCCGCCACTCCCTCCAGTCCCCCAGGATGTCGGCGTAGAGCACGGCGCAGGCTCTGGACACCTCCACCCGCCCCTTCCTGCTCACCTCCGGGAGGCAGGCTTCGACACGAGATCGAACCAGGTCCCGGGTCCTCTCCTCTTCAGTATGAAACACCACCACCTTGGTCTCTGAGAAAGGCCGGCCGCTCCCGAACTTCCCGTACACGTGTCCTTCCGGGAACTTCTCTTCGTAGACCCGGAGCAGAGAGAGGCACTCCTCCGTCCCGCTCAACACCGCCGTGATCTTCCAGCAGTGAAACGCCGGGCCCAGGTCGATCTCGGACGAACCGGCCTGGAGCTGCTCGTAGAGGTGCTGAATGCACGGCAGGCACCTTCCGTAGATGTTGGCCTTCGTCTTTTCCAGGTTCGGCCTGCTCTCAAAGCTCACCCAGAAATCGCCCTTGTCCGAGTGGGGGATCTCGCCGACATAGATGTGCCAGGGCGCATCCTCTGGATTTTTTCCGTTCTGGGCACTCATCCCCGGCTTTCTCTCGCTCCATCCTCTGAAACAGCCTGTGCCGTTCCCCTATCGCCACCGGCCCCGCAAAGCGTGAGGAACGCCGTCTCTTTTCCTTTCGTGTCCAGCGTCGCCACAATGGCCACCGTGCCGCACACCGCCGTCACCCCACGATTTTGGCATGCTTTAGCTTAGGGGATTGCCCCTCCTGCGTCAACCCCAATTACCCTCACCGG
>JALOPA010000141.1 GCA_025454125.1 Thermodesulfobacteriota bacterium | reverse complement strand
GAGAGGGTCCCCGTGTGAAGCCCCAGCTCTTTTTTGCCTTCCAAGAAATGCAGGACGGCATCGGGGATTTCGCCAATGCCCACCTGGAGCGTCGCGCCGTTCGGGATGAGATCGGCGACGTAGGAAGCGATTTTCTCCGATATCGGATCCCTTGCCTTTTGCCGGAGTTCAATTAAAGGGTGTGAATGCTCCACAGCAGCATGGAGTTGTGAAATATGGATCAGCGTATCGCCTGAAGTTTTCGGCATCTGATCGTTGATCTCGGCAAGGATGATTTTGGCGTTTTCGGCGATCGGCTTGATGAAGTTTACCGTGATCCCGAAACTGCAGAAACCGTTTTCATCCGGAGGGCTCAATTGAATCAGCGCAACATCCACGGGAAGAGGCCCTTCCGTGCACAGCCTCGGGATATCACTGAGGTGCACGGGGATATACTCAGCCCATCCTTGTTCCAGTGCCCCGGCGATGGCCTGGCTCGCATGAAGACTCTTGATGGAGAAATGGTTCTCCATGCCTGGTTGGGCGTAAGGACAGGTCCGGTCCCGATAGAACCCTTGAACGATCTCGACCTGGCGGAGGCGATCCTTGGCCCTCACCAACGCTTCAATCAGAGACAAGGGCTCGCTGCAATTGGTCTCCACGAAAAGCCTCTGTCCCGACCGAACCCTGCGGACCGCTTCATCAGGGGTTACGCGGATCTGCCGATAATGCGCCTCCCAGTCCTTCATAGGTTTCCCGCTTCTTCCTTCGGGTTCACACCGGCCTCCCGTACAGTCTCTAGGCCGACACGGAAAGCTTTCTTATTCAACTCGGCGGTTCCTTCAGGGGCCTTCGTTTCAATGGCCCGTTCCACAGCCTCCACCGACACAACCTGCGTGGCGCCGACCACCGCCCCCAGCGCCACCATGTTCGCTACAAGAGGGTTGTTGAATTTCTGCTGGGCAATGTCTGTAATGGGAAAGGGAAGCACACGGCCCTTGGTCATCGGGATTTGTTTCACATGAGAGGTATCGACAATGATCACTCCCCGATCCTTCACCTCCTGAGCAAAGCCGTCCAGGGCTTCCTGGTTCATGGCGAGGAGGATGTCGGCCTCGATCACCTCCGGATACTCGATCTCTTCACCGGCATCCGCGATAAGGACTTCCGCCTTGCTCGCCCCTCCCCTCACCTGACCTCCATAAGCGGTGTTCTGCGCTACACCCTTTTCCTCATAGATCCCGGATGCTTCAGCAAGGATATCCCCTATCAGGATAATTCCTTGCCCGCCCGACCCGCTTAGTCTGATCTCCTTAATCATGACTTAACGAACCTCCTTCGACGCTCTCGCCTTCAGCCTTTCATACTGGTCGACGTACTCCGGTCCTTCTTTGTCTACAAAGGTTCCGATCACGATCTTGTCTTCCAGATCCTTTTCAGACATGGTTTTGGCTTTTTCAATGGAAACCGCGTGCTCCTTTTGCCACAGCATCATCTCCACTCCGGTCGATCCCATCCTCGACCTGTTCCTGCGTCCGTAGTTTGTGGGGCATTGCGAAATGATTTCGATAAAGGAAAACCCTCTGTGCCGGATCCCCTTCTCAATCAGGGAGATCAGTTGCACCGCATGATAGACGGTCCCTCGGGCCACATAGGTCGCGCCGGCCGTCTCCGCCATTTTGCAGAGATCAAAGGTGGGCTCGATCAGTCCATAAGGAGCGGTCGTTGCATAATCCCCATGAAAGGTTGTCGGCCCGTACTGGCCGCCGGTCCTTCCGTAGATAAAATTGTTCGAAACAATCGCCGTGAGATTGATGTTCCGCCTCGCCGCATGGATAAAGTGGTTACCGCCGATGGCGGCGCAATCCCCGTCGCCCTGGATCAGAATGACCTCAAGCTCGGGCCGCGCCAGCTTCAGCCCTGTCCCATAAGCAGCGGCTCTCCCATGTGTCACATGGAGCTCGTTGAAATTCAAGTACCTGGGGATGAACCCGTTGCAGCCGATCCCCGTCACGAAGGCGAACCGATTCGGATCGATTCCCGTGCGGTCCATGGCCCGAATCAGCGACTGACTGACGATCCCGCAACCGCAACCGCTGCACCACTGGGTGGGCAGTTCGGGCGTTTTAAAGTATTTGGACAAAAGATCTCTCTGTTTTTCCATCTTCGCCATCACAGGACCTCCTTGATTTTTTGGAGGATCTCCCCGGGAGATAGGGTGACGCCCCCCACACTTCCCAAGAAGGAAACCTTTGATTTCCCGCACACCGCTCGCTCCACTTCCAACACCATCTGCCCGAGATTCATCTCGACGACCAGAAAATGACCGACCCTTTCGGCGATTTTTGAAACCGCATTCAGGGGAAACGGCCACACGGTGGCAGGCCTCACCAACCCTGCACGAATTCCGCTCTCCCGCGCCATACGGATGGCGGTCTTGGCTGCCCGGGAAGGGGTTCCATAGGCAAAAATGGCAATGTCCGCGTCCTCCATGTGACTCCTCTCGAGGAACTCGTACTCTTCCGGATATTTCAGGATCTTATCCCTCAGCCTTCGGATCAGGTTTTCAAACACCTTCGGATTCCTCGAATACTTGCCCCCTTCATCATGCATGTTGCCCAGGATCTTCGATCGGTATGGGCCTCCAAAGTCCGCCATAGGTGGGACCCCCCGATCGTCGGGCTGATAGCATTTATATTCCTTCGGTAGGACCTTGGGGCGAGGCCGTTCGATAGAGGGGAGTTCCTCGGGGCTTCTCAAACGGATCTTCTCCTTCAGATGGCCGATGAACGTGTCCATCAGAATGGTCACAGGAGCTCGGAAACGCTCAGACAGATAAACGCCTTTTATGGCCAGGTCATAGGCTTCCTGGACCGTGGATGGAACAAGAGCGATCCCTGTTGCATCCCCGTGAGTTCCCCACTTGGCCTGCATCACATCCTGCTGTGAAGGGGTTACGGAACCGGTTCCGGGTCCGGTTCGCTGAACATTGACCATCACCACAGGAATCTCCGCCACAAGAGACTGGCCGATATTCTCTCCGTACAGGGACATCCCCGGGCCACTCGTTGCCGTCAGGGCTTTGACGCCGCCGACGGAAGCGCCGAGTGTTGCGGAGATACTCCCCAGTTCATCCTCCATCTGGATAAACACCCCTCCCACCTGCGGAAGCCGCCGGGACATGTACTCGGCAATCTCGGTCGCGGGCGTGATGGGATACCCGGCGAAAAATCGAACGCCTGCGGCGATCGCCCCTTCGGCCACGGCCTCATTTCCTTGCATCAGTTTGAATTCCGACATCTAAGCCTCCTCCGTCACGGTCACCGCATATTCAGGACAATACAGCTCACACATGCGGCACTCCGTGCAATCTTGAATCCTGACCGGTTTGGGCTCCCCTGAAGGGGCCCTGTCGTAAACGCCTCCGGGGCAAAAGGCCGCACAAATGCCGCAACGTTTACACCACTTCAAGTTAATATCGATTCTTTCAACCTTTCTTTTCGATCTCACCATTAAAACGCCTCCATTCAACAACCCAAGCACCAATGCCGATATCCTGTTCCGTCGGAGCCTCCCCCTACCACTTGTCCATCGGAAGGATCTTGTTCAACTCATCCAGAGAGGCTCCACGCCGGATGGCCTGGATCAATTCGCTTTCCTTCCCCGCTGCTTCTTCCGCGATCTTCAAGACCTCTTCTGCCTTTTCCTTGGGAACAACCACCACACCGCTCGTATCGGCCAGGATGAGATCTCCCGGGAGAACCTGAATTCCGGCGATCACTACGGGGCCGTTGATCTCCAGCGTTTCGAACCGGTACTTTCCTGTAATGGGAGTGATTCCTCTGGCCCACGTGGGGTAATCCATCTCTCGAATCGCATCCACATCCCGAACCCCGCAGTCAAAGATGGATCCCGCAAAACCCTTGAACTTTGAAAAAACGACGGCAAGACGGCCCCCGCTCGAGACGTCGGCCCGGCCCCCCCCGTCATACACGAGGACATCCCCCGGCAGTGCGATAGAGCGCACATCCCTCATCCCCAGGCGCACCGGATCCTTGTCCGATGCCATCCGGCTCACCTCCTTGCGCTCGGGACCGTGCCTGGCCGTTGTCGCACAACCAGCGATTTTCCTTCCGGGGATGATGGGCTGAAGCACAGAGGCCGGGATTGCACACCGAATTCCCATCCTGTCCAGGATGTCGGAGACCGTAGAGGTCAAGTCTTCAATCTTCAAGTATCGTGCGATGACCTCCGGTGAAAGTCTCTTGAAGTCCCATGGCCTGATCCGTTCGCGGGATACGGCGCCGGTGAACTTGACGTCCGTCTCTTTTTTTGTTCCCTGATCTCCCATTCTCTTTCCCTCGTCCCCGCCTCCCTAAAATAAAGAAGGGCAAAAATGTGCGAATTGCCTTAGGTTACCAGCGCACCCCTCTTCATGGGCGCGAAAGGCGTTCGCCCTTCTGTTTCTCTCAATCCCGTGCGAAGCATCACCCTTCCCTTTACCCGGACGCCTCAATGCAGGTCCACGATCAGGTTTCCCGCCTGGGCGACCACCACCCGGTCGCCGGGATGAATGATCGCCGTCGATTCTATCTCCTCGATAATGGCGGGACCCTTTATTTTCACTCCTGCGGGCAAGCGGTCACGCTCATAGACCCGGCATTCCGTCATTTTCTGGGAGCCGGGAAAGAAGGCCAATCGACTTCCCTTGAATGCATCGTCCAGCTGTCCGAACTGAGAGAGCGAGGATTCCATGGGGATATCGTCCACAGGTGCCGAGACCAGACATCTCCAGTTCACCACCTCGACCGGGATTCCCTCCATGGTCCTGTGGTAAATCGTGCGATAGGCATGATCGAATGCCTTCCGGCACGCCTCAAGCCAGGCTCCATCGATCTTTCCCTCAGGGAGCGGGACCTTGATCTCGTGTCCCTGCCCCCGATAGCGCATATCCGCAGACCGGTACTCAACGGATTGGTCCCCCGGTATTCCCATCGCCTTGAGGCGCTCTTTTCCTGTCCGGCTCATGTCCAGGAAAGTCTCTTGTACCCATTCCAGTTCAGCCTCCCCGAGCACCATGTACCGAGTGCGCACATAATCGAAAGCCACCGGCGCAACCAGCATTCCGAGAGCAGAAAACACCCCCGCCGCTCTTGGCATAATGACCCGCCCAATGCCCAGTTTTTGCGCCACCCGAACGGCGTGGACCGGCCCCGCCCCCCCCATGGCCAGCATCGCATAGCTTCTGGGATCGCGCCCCCTCTCCAGGACGTGGATCCGCGACGCGATGGCCATATTCTCGCAAACCACCTCGTGAATGCCCCATGCGGCCTGCAACGTCGTCATGTGAATGGGTTTTGCGATCTTTTGGAGGATGGCTTCCTCGGCAGCCTCCCTATAGAGTCTCATTTTCCCACCCAGGAAATAATCTGGATTCAGATAACCTAGAACGAGATCAGCGTCCGTCACAGTGGGCTCCGTTCCGCCGAGACCATAGCAGACCGGGCCGGGCGAGGCACCGGAGCTGTCCGGTCCCACCTTGAGCAGACCCAGTTCATCCACTCTTGCAATACTTCCCCCGCCTGCTCCAATCTCGATCATTTCTATGGCCGGTATCTGAATGGGAAGTCCACTGCCTTTCTTAAAACGACCGACCCTTGCGGCTTCGAATTCGGGAGCCAACAAGGGGTTTCCGTCATCGATCAAGCAGGTCTTGGCCGTAGTCCCTCCCATGTCGAAGGACACCACTCGTGGATAATCCCCTCGACCCGCCATATAAGCGGCACCCAAGGCCCCGGCAGCCGGGCCACTCTCCAACATGCGGACAGGATACCTCTTGGCCACTTCAGGAGTCATGATCGCGCCGTTGGACATCATGAGATACAATTGGCCTGTGAAACCTTCGTTACCTAGACGAGCGTTAAGCTGTTCAAGGTATCCTGTAACTAAAGGTTGGACATAAGCATTGGCCACCGTTGTGGACGTCCGTTCATACTCTCGAATCGCCGGGATCACTTCAGAAGACAATGAAATGAAGAGGTGAGGAGCCGACTTCTCTATGATTTCCCTCATCCTCTGCTCATGAGCAGGGTTGCAGTAGGCATGAAGAAAGCACACCCCGACCGCCTGGA
>JALOPA010000769.1 GCA_025454125.1 Thermodesulfobacteriota bacterium | reverse complement strand
GGGGAATTCGGCGACGAGCACGCGATGCTGATGAGTCAGATC
Organism: Thermodesulfobacteriota bacterium; assembly: GCA_025454125.1. Next base: position 2,990 of record JALOPA010000769.1, on the reverse strand, counting down.
ATGCCCTTGTTCGCCCTGGCCGTGAAAAGAGCGCTGGATGAGACCGACCATCAGATCGAGAGCGTGATCAAGCAGAAATGCACGGCCGTGCATCCTGCAGTGGAATGGCGGTTCTACCACGCGGCGTTTCATCATCTCGACAGAATTCGGATGGGACAGGTGTCCGACCTTGAACCGATCGTGTTCAGGGATGTGTATCCCCTTTATGCCATTTCCGATATCCGCGGGTCTTCGGACGCTCGAAACAGGGCCGTGCAGCAGGATCTGGAGGAACATCTGGGATTGGCTCTGAACGTCATCCAGACGGCGAGGGCGGCGAGGCCCATGCCCATTCTGGAAGAGCTCGCGCACCGTCTCGGGGTACACGCAGAGCGGATTCAGTCCGGCTTGAGCTCCGGGGATGAAGCGACGGTCATCAAAATGCTTAAAACCGACGTGGAACCTCTCTTCTCCCCTTTCAAGGATTTCAGCCCCCAAGTCCGTCAGGCCATCGAAGCGTATCAGGCCGCTCTTGATCCCAGACTGGGGACCATCTACCGCAAGCGCAGGGAATTTGAAGAGAGCGTTTCTCTTCTCAACAAGCGCATCTCTGCCTACCTGGACCGGGAGCAGGTTGAGGCCCAGTCTGTTTTTCCTCACTATTTCGAGAAGCACCAGACCGACGGAGTGGACTATCTCATTTACGTGGGTTCCAGCCTTGTGGAAAAAGGGGGCTTCAACGAGTTGTACCTTGAGAACCTGAGGCTCTGGCAGCTCATGGTCTCCTGCGGCATTGCCCGGCACACCGAGCGATTGAAGAATGAACTCAGGGTGCCGCTTGAAACCGCCCACCTCATCCTGGTCAGTCACACGCCCCTGTCGATCCGGTTCCGGTTTGACGAAAAGCGGTTCGACGTGGACGGCGCCTATGACGTGAGGCAGGAGATCATCAAATCAAGGATTGACAAAGCCATGGTCAAGGGCCGAGCCGAGCGCATGACCCAGCCCGGCAAGATCGCCGTGATCTACACTCAGCCCCAGGGGAGTGCAGGGGCTCAAAGCCTTGCGCGTCGAAATCGACCTCGACTCCCCTGTCATCTCCGAGCGTGTGGCCCGAATGTCAAAGTAAAGGGCAGCAGGGACAAAGGGACAAAGCAGCAAAGGCACAAAGGGTGAACAAAACGGATAAAACTTCCTGCTTTGTCCCTCTGTGCCTTTGTCCCTTTGTGCCTGCGATTACATTCCTTTCAGTTTGGCCAGGTCCAGGTCTTCGGCCACGCCCTTGCTCAGGTTCTTCACCATGATGACCTTGTAGCCGGCAGCCGCCGCATCCTCGGCCGTCGCTTTCACGCAGTAATCGGTGGCAATGCCGTAGACCACCACCTTTTTGATTCCGGCCTTCTTCAGGATTTTGTCCATCTCGGTCTTTTTACCACCGTCATCCTGGAATCCGGAGTAGCTGTCAAACTGCGCATCCATGCCCTTCCTGACAACCGCTTTGAACAGCTTCTTGTCCAGCAGAATCTCGGCGCCCGGGGTGTTCTGCACGCAGTGAGGCGGCCAAAGCACCTGGTCTTTGCCGTGAAGCTTGATCACATCAAAGGGCTTTTTCCCCTGGTGATTGACGGCAAAAGAGGCATGTGTCGCCGGATGCCAGTCCTGGGTCGCGTAGATGGGGAACCCGGCTGCTTTCAGCTTGGCTGTGGCATCCGCTACCGCCTTGACATAGGCCTCGTCGGTCCCCTCTACAGCCAGAGAACCCTTCTTGGCTTTTGTGAAGTCTCCCTGGAGATCCACAACGATGATCGCCGTGTCCATCGCCTTTTTGGCCGCCGCCTTGGCCGGCTCCTTGGCCTGCTTGGTTGTCTGGGCCATGGCCGCTCCTCCAAACGCCAACGTGACAAACAATACCCCGATCAGCACCTTAAATCCCCATTTCTTCATAAGCCACCTCCCTGATGAAAGTTGATAAGAAATATTCCCATTACCAGGTTGAACTGACTGAATCTCTTAGCGGTCTTATACTCCTCTGAAAAAAGGAAAGTCAAACGGTTCGAGTCAAGCCAGAAGGACGCGCAGGCTCGCTGGAATCATCATCAGGTCGCCGGAGATGACGAAGACGCCCTATTCTTCGCGGGCCATGGTGATGGCCCCCTTGGGACAAATGAAAGCGCAGATTCCGCAGCCTTTGCAGAAATCGTAATCGATTTCAATGTGGCCGGTCTTTTCATTGCGGGTGATGCATAGATCGGGACAGAAATAGCGGCACAGGTCGCAGCTGCGGCAGAAGTTGTTGCCCAGGCACCGGCTCGCCTCCATGACCGCGGCCTCCTCGTCAAGGCCCGGCTTGACCCGGGTGAGGTCTTCCGCATGCGGCTCTTGGGGCTTACGCCCGATTTTCAATTCGCAAGGTTCAGCCATTCTCACTTCCTTTATCTCACCACAGAGGCTCAGAGGACACAGAGAGAAGATTTTTCATTCGGCGGGAGATACCGCCGAATGAAAATGCTCCTGTGTTCCACTTGCAGGATCATTTTCCACCACGGGCCTCTATCGCTGAACTACGAGACATCGAATCTGCCGCCCGAAGGGCAGAGCTTCCCTTCAGCCGATCGGTAACTCCCGATCGGCTGGAGAAAAACCCTCCGTGCGTTCTGTGCCTCCGTGGTGAATCATCTTATCTTTCTTGCAGGTATCGGGCCACGGCCTGGGCCGCTTTCTTGCCGCTCGCCATGGCTTCAACCACGGTGCCCGCTCCATTGACAAAATCCCCTGCCGCAAAAATCCCATCCCCACGGACCTGCAGGGTCTCCCGATCAACGGCCAGGGCTTTGCCCTCTGACGCCAGCCCGGCAGTTACCGGACCATAGTCCTGCTCCTGCCCCACAGCAGAAATGATCGTATCCGCTCCGATCACGAACTCCGATCCTTCCACCGGCACAGGCCTTTTTCTCCCCGAGCCATCCGCTTCCCGGAGTTCCGTCTTGAGACATTCAAGCCCAATGACCTTG
>JALOPA010000140.1 GCA_025454125.1 Thermodesulfobacteriota bacterium | reverse complement strand
TCATGGAGCGTGGTGAGAAGATACCCGTACAACTCCTTCCTGCGGCCTTCATCTGCGCTCCTCAGGACTTCAGTGATCTTGTCGTCGATTTCGGCCTTCATGGGCAAACCGGCTTGCGCTTGGAAGTCGGCGTGGGACGCCACCCTCATGGAACTCATGGTTGCGTGGGGTTCATAGGGCGCCCCCCACGTATCATTGAAAATAAGGCCGAATTCACCGGATTTCTGACGCTTCAGCAGGGAGTCGTTTTCCTCGCCCAAAAGATTCACCCGCATGCCGATCTTATTCATTGCAGATTGAAAGGCCTCAGCAATGGATTTCTGCAGGGCATCGTTGCCTACAAAGCAGAGGTCCACGGCCAGTTCCACGCCGGCCTTGACCCGAAAGGCTCCGGCAGCGGGCCAGCGTGTCGGCTCTCACCTCCGTGTTCTCAAAAATGCCCCGAATCATAGCGTCCTTGTTGACTGCATGCTGGATTGCCTTTCGCACGGCGAGTTCCCTGGTGGGACCTCGGTTTGAATTAATGGCCAGGGCGCGCGTGGCAAGAGGTTGCGAGACCCGGGTGAGATATTTTCCCGAGTCCGCGAAACGCTTAAACGTGTCCACTCCGATCTGGCCGCCCGGCCCGTAGATCAGATCGATCCCCTGGGTTTCGAAGGCGATGGCCCTTCCGTGAGGGTCGGGGATCACTTTGACCAGAATTCTTTCCGTCTTGGGCTTCGGACCCCAATAGAGGTCGTTGCGCACGAAAAGGTCATACTCGGCCAGCTTGCTCTCCGCCAGGATCCATGGACCTGTGCCCACAGGCTTTCGAATCCCCTCAGCGGTCTTACCGCTTTCCGGAAAGGCCGAAGGAGCCAGGAATCGAAAGGGTCGGATCAGAGTGAGATCCTGCAGCGTCGGATAGTAGGGGTTTTTGAGCACGAGCTTGAAAGACCGCTCGTCAGGGGCCGCCGTTTCCTGGATTTCGTTGACGAGGTTGAGCCAGTCGTGGCGCTTGGCATTGGCCATGATGGCGTCGAAGTTCTTTTTCACGGCGTTCGCGTCAAAAGCGGTCCCGTCGGAAAATCTCACCCCCTGCCTGAGCTTGAACAGATATTCCTTTCCGTCTTTGGAGATTTCCCAGCTTTCGGCCAGCCAGGGCAGGAGCTTGCCCCCTTCCCCGTAGCGAACCAAAGGCTCGTAGACCATGGCCTGGGCGAACATCTGATTGGGGGAATAGAGGTGCGGGTTGAGGGGCCCCACGTTGCCGGGCCAGGAATAGATCAATGTCTTGGGATCGGCCCCGCACGGCGTGCCCCACAGCAGTACCGCACTGAAGGCCGCCAGAGCCCCAAGCAAGAAGGACCATGGACGAAGGCCTTTTTCAAACATGCTCATCTCCTCCTCACGTGATGTCATCGTAAGCCCGCGGTCTTGATCGGGCAAAAAAAAAGCCACGAAGGCTCTGCACTCCTTTCGAGCGCCGAAAAGCCTTCGTGGCTTTCATTCTCGGGTAATTGACCTTGTATTCGAATCCGGACCGTCTTCGGACGGCATCTGAGACTTTGCAAGGTTCTTATTACGGGTCTCAGGAGGATGTCAAAGGAAAAATACGCCAAATGCAGTTCATCAGTTTCTTCCACGATGTGCTCCTTGGATCGAAACCACTTTACAGCCATCACCCGCGAAAGAATGCCAGACCCTAGCTCATTTCCGCTCCTCTGACGTCATTCCCGCGAAAGCGGGAATCCAGTCTTTTCAAGCTCTTCTGGACTCCCACCGAAGTTCATCCGCCCTCCAGCTGCGGGTAGACCTCAGCCGGGCGGCAGTGACATGGGGATTGTATTGCCCGGTAGCCTGCTAGGCATTCAAGCCTTGTTCTGCCCCCTGCCAAGAACTCAAAGACTCGCTCTTCGGCCATGGTGAAGGCGTTGCCCCCGTATTTCGTCCCGGGAATGCTTCCTTTTTAGACAAGCTTCCCACTCTTTTGAATGACCCGGAAAAGCAAGGGGTTGCGGTATCGTTCATCATTGTGAACATTGCTAATTTGAAATAGCGTTATTTTTCGGCATGTTAAATAATATTTTATATATCACTGCTACGGTTTTTCACTTGACAGAACGATTGCAACCCACCATAATCTCGTCATGTGGCAGAATTGACATATTTAAAGTTTGATGCAAAGCACTACCGGTCGGCAAGGGATTAGTTCGCTTGTCGGCTTGAGGACACCACAGAGGTTCTCCCCGGTTTCCTTCCGTGATCGGATCCCCCGACGACATTCAAACGGTGTGCGAAAAGGAGGTGTTTAGCTTGTCTCAAAAATCTGTGCTCATCATAGGCGGCGGCATAGCAGGCATTCAATCCGCCATCGACCTCGCCAACATGGGAAACAGGGTCTACCTGGTTGAGAAGAAACCGAGCATCGGCGGTCGCATGGCGCAGCTCGACAAAACCTTCCCGACCAACGACTGCTCCATGTGCATCCTCGCGCCCAAGATGATCGAGTGTGCGAATCACCCGAACATCACCCTCCTGACTTATAGCGAGGTAGCCGACATTCAAGGAGAAGAAGGCCGCTTCCAGGCCAGAATCATCAAAAAGGCCCGTTTTGTTGAGTCAGACAAATGCGTGGGCTGCGGCGAGTGCGCCGAGAAGTGCCCGACAAAGGTCACCGACGAATTCAACATGGGCCTGGGCCAGAGGAAGGCAATTTACAAGCATTTTCCACAGGCCGTTCCCTCCACCTATGTCATCGATCCCGAGCATTGCAGGCTCTTCAAGGGAAAGAAATGCGGTATCTGCCAGAAGACCTGCAAGGCCAAAGCGGTCAACTACGAGCAAAAGGATCAGGAGATCGTTCTCGATGTCGGAGCCGTCGTCATGGCCACGGGATTTGACATGTACGATGTCTCCGCACTGACGGAATACGGATGGGGGAAGATCCCGAACGTGCTGACGGCCATGCAGTTTGAACGAATGATCTGCGCCTCTGGCCCCACCAAAGGGCACCTCAAGAGGCCTTCAGATGGAAAAGAGCCCAAGACCCTCGCCTTCATTCAATGTGTCGGATCCAGGGACGTGAGGCACAGGAGATACTGTTCGGCTGTGTGTTGCATGCATGCGACCAAAGAGGCGATCCTCGCCCACGAACATTACCCCCATCTCTCCTCCACGATTTTCTTCATGGACATGAGAGCCGTGGGCAAGGGCTTCCAGGATTACATTCAGAGAGCCGACGCGGAGTACGCCGTCGAGTACATCCGCGCCAGACCGGGCCGGATTACTGAGAACGAAGAAAACGGTAACCCTGTCATTCATTATGAAGACACGACAACGCGGGAGCTTAAGTCTAGAGAGTTCGACCTAGTGATCCTGTCTCAGGCCCTGCGGCCTTCCGAGAGTAATGCTGCGGTGGCCCAAAAGATGGGGGTGACCCTTGACGAGTTCGGATTCGTCGCTCCCTCCGAAGACCTGCTCAACCCCTTCGCAACCAGCCGGGGAGGGATATTTGCCTGCGGGTTCTGCCAGTCCCCCATGGACGTGCCTGACTCCGTGGTGAGAGCATCGGCCGCAGCCTCCAAGGTTGCGGAAACCCTGGCGTCTTGCAGCTAAGGAAAGGAAATAACCATGTCAGATCCAGTTAAAGTCGGTGTGTTTGTATGCCACTGCGGCACCAACATCGGAGGAATCGTGAATGTGCCGGATGTGGTGGAATACGCGAAGACCTTGCCCAACGTGGACTGCGCCGAGGGAAACCTCTACACCTGTTCGGAAGACGGGCTCTCCTCCATTCGAAACAGGATCAAGGAGCTCGGACTGAACCGGGTGGTCGTTGCCTCCTGCACCCCTCGTACCCATGAGACGCTTTTCCGAAAGAATTGCGAGCGAGCGGGTTTGAACAAATACCTCTTCGAGTTCGTCAACCTGAGAGAACACTGCTCCTGGGTTCACATGGAAAAACCGGCCGAAGCCACCCTCAAGGCCAAAGACCTGGTGCGCATGGGCGTGGCCAAGGTGAGTCTCCTGCAGCCCAGGGAAGACCTGGCCACAGAGGTGCTGAGATCCGCACTGGTCCTGGGTGGAGGGGTCACGGGCCTTTCCGCCGCTCTGAGCCTGGCCAATCAGGGCTACCGGGTGGACATTGTGGAAAAGGAGGAGGAACTGGGAGGCCTGCTCCGCTTTGTTTACAAAGTGTTTCCTACCCACAGGCCCACCTCGGTGCTCGTGAATCCCTTGATCGAATCTGTCCTCGAACATCAAAACATCCAGATCCACCTCGGGACCGAGCTCACAGAGGTAAAGGGTTTTGTGGGAAACTTCAAGGTCACGATCAAGGAAAACAGTGAATCCCGAGAACTGAACGTGGGGACGATCATCGTCGCAGTGGGCGCACAGGCTCACAAGCCCACCGGCACCTTCGGATACGGCCGGTTCGACAATGTGATGACCCAATTGGACTTCGAACGCCTGGGTCCTCAACAGCATGCGGACATCAACCATGTCGTCATGATCAACTGCGTCGGAGCCAGGAACGAAGAGCGAAGCTACTGCGGCCGGTTCTGCTGCATCGTGGCGCTGAAGAACGCCATCCTCTTGAAGGAGGCCAATCCTCGCATCCAGGTGACCATCGTCCAGAGGGATGTCATGGCCGTCGGCAAGCTCTACGAGGACTATTACCGGCGAGCTCTGGAAATGGGTGTCAAGTTCGTGCGCTATGACAGGACCCGGCCTCCTCAGGTGCTGGGAGCCGAAAGAGCAGCGGAAAAGGTGAGGGTGTTCCATGTGCTCATGGGCAAGGAGATCGAGCTGAAAGCCGATATGGTGCTGTTGACCACCCCCCTGGTTCCTGCTGAAGACAACCAGACCTTGTCCCAGATGATGAAGATCCCTCTGGGCACAGACGGTTTTTTCCTCGAAGCCCATCAGAAGCTGAGACCTGTTGAATTCCCGGCAGACGGCATCTTCGTCGCCGGGTGCGCCCGCTACCCTGCTGAGATCCCGGATTGTATCGGCCAGGGGCTGGCTGCGGCCGCCAAGGCCGCAATTCCCATGGCGAGGGGTCAAGTCGTCAGCGATGCCTTTGTCTCTGAGGTCGAGCCTTCCCTGTGCTCAGCCTGCGGAAGGTGCATCGAGGTGTGCCCTTTCGGGGCTGTGAATTGGACGGAGGTGCGTACTTCAGCAGGCGGAAAGAGAAACATCGCCAAGGTCAATCCTGCGGAGTGCAAAGGCTGCGGCCTCTGTACGGCTTCCTGCCTGAGCGGAGCCATCCGCCTTCCCGGGTTCACGGACGAACAGATTTTCGCCATGATCGGGAACCAAAGGTGATGCGCCTGTAAAAAGTCGTCACCCCGGTGAACCCGCCAGAGGCGGACAAGAACCGGGGTCCAGGGACTTCCGAACACTGCAAGAACACTGGATTCCGGCTTTCATCCGCCTCAGGCGGATTCGCCGGAATGACGGAAAAGGACCATTTTCGACTTATTACGAACGCGTCAATAGACGAAAGGCAAAAGAAGATATTGAGGTTCATTCCGGCATTTTGAGCTGCTCGTAAGAGCGCATAATCAAGAGGTGATGAACAATGCAGCAAGCAGCAAGAAAAGAGAAGAAAACGGCGACAGCAGATCTCAGGGAAGGCATTCAGGCTCTCATGGAGGCGAACCACCTCAACCTGTGCGTGGAATGCGGGAAGTGTTCGGCCGTATGCCCGATGGTTAACCTCTATGGAGAGTATGTGCACAATCGGGGCACGAGAAGCATGGTGGAGCGCCTGTGTTTTGACCCTGACGGCATTGATGATGAGGCGATTTGGTACTGCTGGGCATGTACTCAGTGCACTTTCTTTTGCCCCTCGGGAGTGGATTTTCAGAACTTCATGACCGCTTTCAGACAGCTGCTGATGTCCCATGGGTACAGCGAACATGCCTATTCCTGCAAGATTTGCGGCGCCTACCTGATGCCGAAGAAGCAGCTCCAAATCCTGGAGGCCACGCTGAACGGCAACGGGAATACGGAACTCCTCTACGAGTGTCCGAACTGCAAGAAGGACAAGTATCTCTCCGTTTTGCACAAGCTCGCCGGAGGCGGAAGAGCCGCGCAACGCTGAAATACCGCAGGTTGCAGGTGGCACGTCGCAGGTTGGAACGACAAGAGAATGATTTTCATCTTCTTACAACAAGCAACCTGCAACATGCTACCCGCAACAAGCAACCTGCGACCTGCAACAAGCGACTTGCGGCTGGAGACGGAGAAGCTCTTCTGCATTGACAACGGACAACTGACCACGGACCACGGACGAGTGGCAAGTGAGATCCATGAGGCTTTTTGGAGTGATACATGAACGATTGGAATCCTAAGATAACGGCATTCCTCTGCAACTGGTGCAGCTACGGTGCGGCGGATCTGGCAGGCGTGAGCCGCCTTCAGTACCCACCCCATTTCAGAATCATCCGCGTGCCAAGTTCATTCTGGCCGCCCTTCGCAATGGCGCTGACGGAGTCTGGGTATCCGGGTGACACCCCGGAGACTGCCATTACCTGGAAGGTAATTACTACGCACGACGGAAGTTCACTCTCTTGAAAGGGCTGCTGGAGCACACGGGAATGGAGCCTGGCAGGGTGCAGTTTTCATGGATATCTTCTGCTGAAGCGACCAAGTTCGTCGAGGTCGCGCAAGCCGTGGCCAAGGACATAGTCGCCCTTGGACCGGCAAAGCACCTGATTAAGGGAAGGGCTGAGGTGGCATGATGCGAGAGTACGCAGAAAAGATCAGAGAGAGAGCCAAAGCGCTTCTTGCAGAAGGGAAGGTGGAGGTATTCATCGGGTACCGCAAAGGGACTGTGCCTATGATGAACCAGCCGGTGCTGATCCGCAAGGCGGATGAGGCGAAGCTCCTTCACTGGGACAGCCACTGCGGGCTCAATCTTTGCAACTATCTGACCAAGAGGACGGAGAAGATCGGGATCATAGCTACGGGCTGCAATTCCCGTAACATCGTGACCCACATTCTGGAGAACCAGATCAAGAGGGAGCAGCTCTACATCATCGGGATCCCCTGCAAGGGCATGATCGATCACCGTGCGGTGACGAGGGCCGTGGGTCAGAAGGAGATTCTGGATGTGGAGGAGGAGGGGGAGGAGTTCTTGGTGAAGGGAGCAGGGTTCAGCCAGAGCTTCAAGAAGAAGGATTTCTTGCAGAGGAACTGTGCGGTGTGCCTGCACCGAAACCCTGTGATCTACGATGAACTGATAGCCGATCCTGTGCCTGAGCAGGAAGGGGTGAACCCCTTCAGTGACGTGGAGAGCATCGAGGGGATGGATTCTGAGAAGAAGGGAGCTTTCTTCGCTCAGCTCGTATCCAAGTGTTTGAGGTGTTATGCCTGCCGGAACGCCTGTCCCTTGTGTTATTGCCCGACGTGCTTTGTGGATGAATCGAGGCCCCAGTGGGTGGGGAAGAGCAATGATCCAACGGACACCCAGACGTTTCACTTTCTGAGGGCCTATCACTGTGCGGGTCGGTGCACGGACTGCGGGGCATGCGAGAGAGTGTGTCCGGTGGGGATCTCCATGAGGCAGTTTACGAAGAAGCTCAACAAGGATGCGAAGCAGTACTACGCGTGGGAGGCGGGGTTAAATTTGGATCAGAGGCCTCCGTTGGATGTGTACCGGCCGGACGATTACAATGAGTTTATAAGATAAAGGTGCAAGGTGCAAGGTATGAGGTGCAAGGTGCAAGGCACAAGGTTGAGGGTTCACGGTAAAGACTCCAAATTCACTCAATTGGAGTTCCCTTGCACCTTGTACCTCGAACCTTATACCCTGCACCTTATACCTTGCACCTTGAACCATCTTGCATACCCCAATTTTCTGATGAGCAAGAAACATGAAGGTATGACTTATGCTTGAGAAAACATATTCCAAACCCGTCTTTATCTCAGCCCTGCGCAAACTGAGGGACTCTTACCAGGTGCTTGTGCCCGTGAAGGAAGGGGACATTCACCTGTTCAAGGCTCTGGATAACGGGAAGGATCCTGACTTTGGGTATCAGAACACGAGGCTGTCGCCCAAGGGGGTGATGTACCCTCAGTCGGAGCGGATGTTTGAAGTGAAGATGCCCATGGGTATCAGATCGTGAAGCGCAACTTTGACAATGCGGAGTACAAGGACCCCTGGTGGGTGAAGCGCTTTGAGGCGACGACGCTCATAGGGCTGGGGTGCAACGAGCCCTGCGCCTCCTGCTTTTGCGCTTCTGTGGGAGGAGGCCCCTTTGCAGAGGAGTACCTGGATGCGGTGCTATATGATCTGGGGGACTCTTACCTTGCCCGTGCTATTACCCCAAAGGGTGAAGCTTTTCTCGGCAAGATGGAGGGGGGCGAAGCTGCCGACGGGAGCGTAAAGGAAAAGGCAGAAGCTCTCAAGAAGTCAGCCGGTGAGAAGTTCTCGAAGAAGGTCCCTACGGATCAGCTGAAGTCCAAAGTCATCAACACCCTGTTCTCCGCCCCTTTCTGGGAGGAGGTGGGTTTTGCGTGTCTGAACTGCGGGACATGCACCTTTTTGTGTCCCACGTGCTGGTGCTTTGACATCCAGGACGAGGTGACGGGGACGCAGGGGGACCGGATCAGGAACTGGGATTCCTGCATGTTCCCATTGTTCACCCTTCACGGCTCAGGGCACAACCCCAGGGACAAGAAGGCTCACAGGGTGAGGCAGAGGTTCATGCACAAGCTCAAGTACTATGTGGACAAGTACGAAAGCGGAATCCAGTGCTCGGGGTGCGGCCGGTGTGTCAAGTACTGCCCGGTGAACATCGATATTAGAGAAGTGGCGGAGAGGATGAACAGTTACTAGAAGACGGTTCAGGGTACAGGGTGCAGGGGACACGGAAGACGGTTCAAGGTACAGGGTGCAAGGTACAAGGGAAACAGCATGCGGAGTTTTTTCAGTACTTCGTGTTCAGGGTGCCGTCTTTTTCTCATTTCATGTTTTTGTGATTGCCCTTGTCTTCCGCGCACCGTGGACCTTGTACCTTGCACCGACTCGCTACACGTTTTGACTCCGAAATAAAGAGGTGTAAGCAAACGCATGAATCATATCGATAACCCTTATCTCCCATATCCCGTTCGAATCGATCAGATCGTGACGGAGACGGAAGACCTGAAGCTCAAGACCTTCAAGCTGGTCTTCCTGAACCCTGAGGACGAAGAGAAGTTCAAATACATCCCCGGGCAGTTTGCCGAGCTTTCTGTGCCCGGGAAAGGAGAAATCCCTATTGGAATAGCCTCCTCTCCCACAGAGAAAGGATTCCTGTCCTTTACCGTGAACGAGGTAGGATTGGTGACCACCCATCTTCACATGATGAAGGAAGGGTATGTGATGGGGGTGAGGGGTCCCATGGGGAACTGGTACCCGTGGGAGGAGATGGAAGGGAAGAACGTAGTGATCATCGGGGGAGGGTTTGCCTTCACCACCCTGAGATCGAGCATTGTGTACATGCTTCACCCTGAGAACCGGCCCAAGTTCAAGGACATCACGGTGGTGTACGGGGCGAGGACACCGGGGTTGCTGCTTTACAAGGAAGAGCTGGCCGAGTGGGAGAGGCGGGACGACATCCAAATGCACATCACGGTGGATGGGACGACAGACCCCAACTGGAAGTACAACGTGGGGTTTGTGCCCACGATCACGAAGCAGAAGATCACGAGTGCGGAGAATGCGATAGCGATTGTGTGCGGGCCACCGATCATGATCAAGTTT
>JALOPA010000139.1 GCA_025454125.1 Thermodesulfobacteriota bacterium | reverse complement strand
GCAGGGTATTTCGGGGGCAAGATCGATGCGGTCATCATGCGCTTCACCGACATGATGCTTTCCTTGCCCTACATTCTGATCGCCATTGCGATCATCGGCGCCATCGGCCCCAGCCTCACCAACCTCATTATCGTTCTTGGGATTACCCAGTGGGTCGGATACACGAGGATTGTCCGTTTCGAGGCCATGAGCCTATCCAAGTCGGAGTTCATCGAGATGGCGGTGATTTCCGGCTGCAAGTGGTGGCGCATTCTTCTGGTCCACATCCTGCCCAACGTGCTGAACACGGCGGTGGTTCTGGCCACGCTGGACGTGGGCAAGATGATCATCTTCGAGGCGGCCATGAGCTTTCTGGGCCTGGGAGTAAAACCCCCGACAGCATCCTGGGGCGGAATGCTCGCGGACGGAAGAGTCTATCTGACCTTTGCGTGGTGGATCGCGACGTTTCCGGGAATCGCTATTTGCATCACTGTGCTCGGAGGGAACCTGCTGGGCGACTGGCTCAGGGATGAGCTGGATCCGAGGCACCAGCTCAAGGCATAGCAGAACATGACAGGAAACAACGAAAACATTTTAGAGGTGAAGGACCTCCAGATCCACTTCCGCACGGACCGCGGCGTGATCCGGGCTGTGGAGGGCGTGGACTTCGCGGTCCGCAAGCAGGAGGTCTGGGGTCTTGTCGGCGAATCCGCCAGCGGCAAAAGCGTCATCGGCCAGGCCCTGGTGGGAGTGGTCGCCAAACCTGCGGGCCGGATTGTTTCAGGGGAGATTCTGTTCAAGGGCGAGGATATCCTGAAAAAGGACTCCAAGGATATCCAGAAAATCAGGGGAAATCAGATTGCCTTTATCCCCCAGGATCCGACGACCGCGCTCAACCCTCTTCTGCGGATCGGGTTCCAGATCGGGGAGGCCTTCAAGTATCATCGTCACAAGAAGGTGGAGGCGGTTTCCGAAGAGATCGTCAATGTGATGAAGGTGGTGAACATTCCTTCCCCGGAAATGCGCGTGAAGGATTACCCTCACCAGCTGAGCGGCGGCTTGAAGCAGAGGGTCATCATCGCCACCGCCCTTTCCTGCCAGCCGGATCTTCTCATTGCAGACGAACCCACAAGCGCCCTGGATGTGACGATCCAGATGCAGATCATCAAGCTGATCCGGGAGGTTCAGGCCAAGTTCCAGACCACCATGGTCCTCATCACCCACAACCTCGGGCTGGTGGCCAAGATGTGCAACCGGGTGGCGGTCCTCTATTGCGGCCGGATTGTGGAGGAGTCCCCGGTCCGGGAGCTCTTCAAGAATCCCAAGCACCCCTACACGGCCGGACTCCTCGCGTCTTTGCCCAAGGGCGAGAAAGGGGACGTGGAGCTCTACACCATTCCCGGCCAGCTTCCGAACCCTCTGTATCATCCGGTGGGATGCAGTTTCTCGCCACGTTGTCCTCATGTCGTGGACCGATGCCGGGAGGTGCCGCCCATGGAGCAGGTCTCTCAGGACCACCGTGTGCGGTGCTGGCGCTGGAAGGAGATCTAAATGGGCACCTTGATCCGGCTGGACAGCCTGAAAAAGTACTTTCCAATAGTCTCCGGTTTCATCCAGAAGAAAGTGGTGGAACTCAAAGCCGTGGACGGGGTTTCCTTTTCCATTGAGGAAGGGGAGACCTTCGGCCTCGTGGGAGAATCCGGGTGCGGCAAGACCACGATCGGAAAGCTGCTGCTCAAGCTCTATGAGCCCACAGGGGGTCAGATCCTTTTCCGCGGAGGGGACACGTCCCTCAACGGCCGCATGCGGATCTGGAGACTCATCGGGGAGCCGCTCATCGTGAAGGGCTGGTCCACCGGTAAGGTGAAGGAGAAGGTCGAAGAGCTGCTGGAACTGGTCATGCTTCCCAGGGACTGCGGGCCTCGGTTTCCCCACGAGATGAGCGCGGGTCAGAGACAACAGATCGCCATTGCCCGGGCCCTCTCGATCAATCCCAAGTTCATTGTGCTGGATGAACCGACATCCCTCCTGGACGTCTCAGCTCAGGCTTCCATCCTCAACCTGATTGTCAGCCTTCAGAAGAGGCTGGGGCTCACCTATCTTTTTATCTCTCATAACCTGGCCGTGGTGCGCTTCCTGAGCAACCGGGTGGGCGTGATGTATTGCGGAAAGCTCGTGGAAATGGCGGAAAGCCGGAAGCTCTACGTGGCTCCCAAGCATCCCTATACCCAGGCTCTCTTGGCTTCGGTGCCGGTGCCCGACCCGGACCGTCAGGCGGAGGAAATCGTATTGGAAGGCGACGTGATCAGCCCTATCAATCCTCCCCCAGGGTGCCGGTTCGCTTCGAGGTGCCAGCAGTACAAGGCGGGATGCGAAAAGAACGAACCGCCGCTCCTAGAGATCGAACCCGGCCACTTCGTCGCCTGCCACCTCTTTGCCTCCTGACCTGCGGCAAGGTTCGGTCGCTCACGACCTACGCGAAGTTCTTCGGTGGAAACTTCTGGATAGTCCGCAACAGTTCAGCCCTTTGAAATAAACACAGAAAAAGGGAGTTCTGATCTTCTGTCTCATCCGTCCAAGACTTCGTTACGCCAGGCCGTGAATGTTTTTGATTCTGTGAATCATCACGGAAAGTTCGTCGAGCAGGACCCGCAGAAAGATGGAAGTCGTCGGTGTTCGTTTCGCGTCGAAATTAATGACTGAGCCCGCCACCTGAACGGCAACCGGAAACCCGTTGATCTTAAAAGGCCTGGTGTTGATGGACCTCAGATGCCTTTTGAAGGCCAGCCTTGCCTCGTCGGGGGTGGTCATGGGAAAGATGCCCACGATCCTGTTTTTCCCGGCTAGGGCCACGATATCCGAATTGCGTATATTGGAAGCGAAGCGTTCCCTCACGGCCTCCACGATAGCTGCCTGAGTAATGGATACGTTACGGAGTTTGCTCTGCGCTTTGGCCGATACAACGGCAAAGGATACGGCGGCGAAAGGAAGGTCATAACGGGCAGCCCGCGAAATCTCCTTGTCCAGGAAAAAGGCCAGCCCCTTCGAGTCTAAGGTCTCCTCGAATGTTAAGGTCTTGTCCTTCGACTTTTGCCAGTTTTCGTATTGTTTGGTGACCTCCTCCAGGATTGTTTTAACGTCATTTTCACCAATCCCTTTGGCATGGACCTGGTCACGAACCATTCTCAGGATGTTTGCGAAGTCTTCGTTCCCACCGACACTCTTCTCCAGTATCTGAAGCACGCTGGTTTCGGGCGCCTTTTCTTTTCCATCGGCCTGAGGCGCCAGGGATCTTTTCCATTTGCCTTTGATACTATCAAACAGCTCCTCATACCGGCTGTTGAGCCTCTGTTCAATCCTCTTGAGGATCTCTTCCCTGACGTCCATCTTTCTAAGGCGAGTGAGGATCTCGGATTCAACGCTGTCCATGACTTGGCGCAGGTGCTGTTCCCCTTCCACCTTGTTTTCCCTGGCCGTATCGAGTGTCACCTTTGAGCCGATCTTTTCAACATAGTCCACCAGCAGGTCGGTCAGCACGTTGTCGTCCCCTCCGGCCTTTCGAATCTCAGCCGCCAGAAAGATCAGCTCGGCAGCCTGGACAGGGTTGTTTTTGACTTCCATGATCAGGTCTTGGCCGTAAAGGCCCACGGTCTCGGCGCTTTGCTGCAGGATTTTCGACAGCTCTTCATCCTGGAGCTCATTGGAAAGCTCATCCACCATTTTAAGGTAATCGGCTAGCGGCATCCCTTCTTCAAGAAGGGCGTTTTTGATTTTGGGCAAAAGCCGCTTAAGCTCTCCCGGTTCTGGAACCAGCCGTTTCAGTATCTGGGCAAGGCGGGAAGTGGAGATCTTTCCGGATTTGTATTCATCTTTTATGAGCTTCAGAACAACCCGGTCGCCAATTTCATTGGCCTTATCCAGAAGCGCCTCTTCATTTGAGTAGGCGGTCCCCATGGATTTCTGAAGCTCAATCCCTTTAATCAACTGCCTTTTCATGTCAAAGACGGCCTCGGCCAGAGAGGACACATCGGCGTCACCAAGGCCGGAGAGGTTCTTGTCAACCTCCGCTTCGATAATATTCAGCTGATGCGCAAGGACAGGGCCATGGCTTCGATCAACGGCGTCGCTTTGCTGAAAGCTTCTATGATCCGCGTCGATCATCTGGTCTGAAATTTCGACAGGGTGATCAATGAGATTCTTGATGGTCAGGGATTTGCCGAATTCCTCGGCAATGATGCTTTCAAGGACTGCGTCCATGAACATCTTCTTTGAGGGTGCGGAGCCGTCTTCTTGCCCATCGACTCTTATCTTTTCCAAGTCTTCTCGTGAAACCACCTCTTCATCTCGGGACACCTTCTTGAAATAAACATGGTTGACCCGGACATGTTTAATCTTCCGGGTCTCCATCTCTCTTTTCATGGCGTTCGCATTAGGATATCTCTTCAGCGAGGTGAATATTTCCGTGAATGCATCGAGTTCATCTCTGTCTATACCGCTATAGAAGGAGAAGGATTGGATTTCAGCCCTCTTGAAAAAGGCAACCATCCTGCTGGTGTTGACGCGCTCATCCACCGGCTCTTCGTCCACAAAAATCTGCTCCTGGTTCATCGTAAAGACCACCGGCGAATGGCTTTCGAGAAGGGGGAGAAGGGTGGGCAGGAACTGATCAATGGCCTGCTGGCAGTAAGGGTGATTTGCGTCATACATCATCGAACGGTTGAAGAGCATAACGAAAAAGCGCCCAGCGAGGAAGAGTTTCTGTTTATTGATTTTAGTCTCCAGCATAGTGCTTTTACCTATACCTTCCCATGATGGCGTTTTTGATAGTCGAACAGGGCCTGGCGAAATTCCGCGCACGACGCGAATCGATCTCCGGGATCAAAGGATATGGCCTTGAAAACGATTCGGTCCATATCCGGAAAAACCTTGGGATTCATTTCAGACGGCCTCCGCATAAACAGACGATCCTTTTGTTCCAGCTTTAAGAACAGCAAATCTACGGGATCCATCTTTGGCAACGGAAGAGCTGTTACGAGCATCTCAAAGAGCATCATGCCGCTCGCGTAAATATCCGCCCTTCTGTCAGGGGTCTCATTGCGAATTTGTTCAGGGGGCATATAGATCGGGGTGCCCTGGATCGAAGAGGATTCATTCTCCAGCCCTCGCGAAACCCTGGCTATCCCGAAATCCAGGATGACAGGCCGCCGGGAACGGGATTCGACCAATATATTGCCCGGCTTAATATCCCTGTGAATAATATCCTGGTGATGGGCATAGTCGAGGCCGTCGAGAACCTGTGCCATGATCGCGACGGTCGTCTCGACCGGAAGATACCGTCTGGAGGGCAACACGTGTTTCTGTATGGCTTTGATGTGATGCGACAGCGATTGACCTTGGATCAGCTGCATGGCGATAAACAGGAAATCCCCGGTTTCGCCCACTTCATAGACCGGAATGATATTCGGATGCGACAGGATGGCGGCGGACTCCGCCTCTGTCTGGAAGCGCTCCGCCGTTTCAGGGGTCAGAAGCGATTTGGGCAGGATCTTAATGGCGATCTGACGCTTTAACGTGCGTTGAAAGGCAATAAAGACAGCGGCCGAACCTCCGCGCGCCAGTTCCTTTAATATCGTAGCGGTGCCGACCTCCATGCCAATCAGATGGTCCAGCTGCACGTCGTCGATTGTTTTCATATCATTCGATAATCCTATTCGATGTTAAGGCTTCGTGCCAAGCCGCCTATCTCCCTGCGATCAATGCTGACCGATCCGCCAAGGCCGCAACACAGATCCAAGTTATACACCTCTAAAAGCCCCGGTGCCTTGAAACGGTTGGCCGCCATTCGCTCCTGCATCTTCAACAAGGGCCCAAGCCAGCAGAATTTGCAGATATTATAGCACGTTCTCGCAAAAAGTGTAAGACGGCGCGCCAGGCGCAAAAGAGGTTGAGAATGTGGAGAGGAGGGTGGTACTATTTATAGGATATGCAAAGCTATTGCGAAAGGATCACAGTTCGAGACGGGCCCCGCCTTCCGCTTGAAGGAAGTCTTGACCTTACCTACCGCTGCAACAATTCCTGCCGCCACTGTTGGGTGAGCCTCCCCGCCCACTCCCCTGAAAAAGAGAACGAACTGGCCTTTGACGAGATCATCCGAATCGCGAATGAAGCCAGAGCCATGGGCTGCCGCAGGTGGGCGATGTCGGGCGGAGAGCCTATGCTCAGGCCTGACTTTGCCGAAATATTCGATTACCTCACTTGCAAATCCGCCACTTATTCCCTCAACACCAATGGGACTCTGATTACCCCTCAAATCGCCCGCCTCATGAAAAGAAAGGGGGCGAAAATGGTCGCCCTTTACGGCGCCACTGCTGAGGTCCATGACCACATCACCAGGACCCCGGGCTCCTTTGAGGCGGCAATGCAGGGGTTTGCCTACTTGAAGGAAACGGGGGCCGGCTTCACCGTTCAGATTGTTCCCATGAAGGATAATCATCACCAGCTCAACGACATGGTCCGGCTGGCAGAATCCTTGAGCCCGCTCTGGCGCATCGGGGCGACCTGGCTTCACCTGTCCGCCTCTGGAGACCCCGAAAGAAACAGGGAGATCCTCGGACAGAGACTCCCTCCAGGGGAGGTCGTCGCTTTGGACAAACCCGATCTTTCCCTTGAACGCGGTGAGCCAACCGAAGGCGGGTTGGGGTGCCGCCCCATGAAGGGCCATGCCCGTCTTTTCGCTTCATGCATCGCGGCCAAACGGGATTTTCACATCGACCCTTACGGGCGGATGAGCTTTTGCTCTTTTATCAGGGACGGTGCTCTTCGCTGCGATTTAAAGACAGAGGCTTTTCAGGAGGGCTGGGACGTCTTCCTCCCCTCCCTGGCCGAAAAAGCGACAGGAGGAAAGGAGTACGACCAGAGCTGCGGCTCATGCGGTCTGAGGCAAGATTGCCTGTGGTGCCCTGCTTTCGGTTACCTGGAGCATCGGTGTTTCTCCGGGAAGATCGAATATCTTTGCGACCTGGCCCAGGAGACCAGGAAGTTCAGGGAGGCGCGGAAAAGGGATCATGGGCGCTGTTATCAAATTGCCGGGATTACGGTCAGGGTCGATTCAGAGCTGCCTATAAGGGACACCACCTTCTCATCCAAATTCAACAGCTTCGAAACAGACGGTCCAGGTGAAGACACCATCACTTTGACGCACATCTTTACCTTGCCTGACCTAAGCCGTGAGGGCCGCGGAGTGGAAGTCTATCGAAGGCCACCCTGGGCAATTTACAGAAAGGGAAATTCCTGGATCTACGTTGGCCTCCTGCCTGATCCGGAGGACCAGGGCATCGACAGCGTCTCGGTATTCAATCAGGATCATTCCCGAGGGATGATGTACCACAGTGAGAGGCAGAAGGCCCTTTACGTTCGGGGCAACCTCGAATCCCTGACCATGTTTCCTACGGACCAGATTTTGCTCGCACGGGTTCTTGCCGACAGAGGGGGCTGCTATCTCCACTCCGCCGGCGCGATTCTGGAGAACAAGGGGCTTCTCTTTGTCGGCCATTCCGATGCAGGCAAATCAACCATGGCAACGATGCTCAAGGGCAAAGCGGAGATTCTTTGTGATGACCGGATCATTGTCCGGGAAGAGCCGAAGGGATTTAGGATGTACGGGACCTGGAGTCACGGCGATGTCGCGGATGTTTCAGCAAACTCCGCGCCCCTCAGCGCACTTCTGTTCCTCAGAAAAGCGCAGAGAAACGCCGTCCTTCCCATAGGGGACAAGGGGGAAAAGTTCAGAAAGCTCCTGCCCTTCCTGATCAAACCCCTTGAAACCAGGGATTGGTGGGATAGAATGCTGGACCTGATACAGAGGATCGCCGCATCCGTGCCCTTCTATTCTCTTGAATTTGACCGGAGTGGAGGTGTGATTGACCTGCTCAAAGAGCTTTAGGAGTGACG
>JALOPA010000138.1 GCA_025454125.1 Thermodesulfobacteriota bacterium | reverse complement strand
GCGTTCTTCCCGGGAGCCAATCAGTGTGAAACGAAGGAGAATCTAGGTGGGTCAGGACTGACCGGACCATACCCCTTCCCGGCGCGTAACATCTGCCATGATGCGGCCTCGGCCAGGGAAAGTTTCCCTCCGGCTAATGGTATTGTCGAAATCTCCAAATGACAAATATTTTCATTATATTGGGAATCCATTTTTGGAGATGCCAAGATCCCTCCAGATTTAGGTCTTGTTTTCAGTAGGTTACCAGAACGATAGTGTGGCATCACTCTTGCTCTTTCCACCGGTGTAAACCATTGCTTCTTGAAACAGAACCGACGTAGTGTCGAGAAGTCTAAATCAACGATTAGAGGGAGGTGTGCCATGTCAGAGAGCAAGTTACGGAGGAAATGGTCCACAAGGGTTATGCTCCTTGGACTGGCGATCCTTGTTGTTTTAGCCCCGGGTCTGTGCGGGGCCAAGGAGATCAAAGAGCTCCGAATCGGGATCGGGGTGGATATGGACACCCTGAACCCCTTCGATCACACGACCGCTATTGCGTTCAACATCTCCGGGTTGATCCACGACACCCTGGCTGAAATTGCAACAGACAACAGTTTGATCCCCAAGATGGCCGAGGGGTGGACGGTGTCCGAGGACGGGCTCACCTACACCATCAAGCTGCGCAAGGGCATTCGATTCTCCGATGGGACTGTCCTCGACGCCCACGCGGTGAAGGTCTATTACGATACGTTGTTGAATCCCCAGGTGAGGGTGCCCCTTCGGTTCATGTGGAGTTCCTTGAAGGAGACCGTGGTGGTGGACGAGTACACCCTCCAACAAAAGCTCCATTCGCCATTTGCGCCATGGGAGCAGACCTTTTCCTTTGCCAATCCGCTGCCACGGAAAGATCTGGAGAACTACGATGCTGCCGCCATCCGCCAAAAACCTATCGGGGCGGGCCCGTACAAGCTGGCAGAGTGGGTCAAAGGGGACCGCATCGTGCTGGTGAGGAACGAGAATTACTGGGGACAGAGGCCCACGGTGGACAAGCTGATCTTTCAGATCGTGCCCGACACCACGACCCGCATGGCCATGCTCCGGGCCGGCCAGCTCGATGTGGCCTTCTCGCCCACGCCGGTGGACGTAGTCGCCCTGGAGGCGGACCCCAAGTTCAAGGTGGTCCGCCCGCTGAGCACACGGATGATCTTCGTGGGGATGAACTGCCAGAAAGGACTCACCAGAGACAAGCGGGTCCGGCAGGCCTTCAATTACGCTGTGGACAAGAAGGCCATCGCCAAGAGGATCATGTTCGACACGGTCCGGCCTCTGGATGCCCCCGTGGTCCCGATTCTCTTCGGGTACAGCCCCATGGAGAAGCAGTACGACTACGATCCTGAAAAGGCCAAGGCCCTCCTGAAAGAAGCGAACTTCCCCGCGGAGGCGGTTATCAAGTTGGTGACTCCAGTGGGGCGCTACGCCAATGACAAACAGATCGCCGAGGCCGTGCAGGCCTTTCTCCAGGCCGTGGGGGTCAAGGTAGAGCTTAGGGCGTACGACTGGCCCACCTACATGGCCATGACCGCGAAGCCGCTGGATCAGTCGGAGCTCGAGATTTTCCTCATCGGGTGGGGCGCGCCTTACGCGGACGCCGATTTCCACCTCTTCATGTATTTCAGCTCCTTCGTTCATCCTCCCAAGGGGCAGGGGGCGACCTTCTACGCGAACTCCGAATTCGATAAGCTCACAGGTATGGCCCGCCAGATCCTGAATCCGGCCAAGCGCAAGGCATTGTACAGACAGGCCAGCGAGATGATCTGGGAAGATGCCCCGGCCATCTGGCTCCACAATGAGGCGTACAGCATCGCCCACCGCACCGACCTCCACGGGCTTGTGATCCTTGCGGGCGAGCGCTTCTTCCCCACGTACGCGACGCAGGATTGAGAGCGGGGGATACCGAGTGCCCCGTTTCGGAGCCGCATTGACCCAGACAAGCGAGGGTGGGCGCACCGGGGGGTTCTCCACCATGTGATGGGCCACAGGACCGAGGGGGAGTCGAGATCCTCTGCGATCGACGGGGAGAGATCGGAGGGAG
Organism: Thermodesulfobacteriota bacterium; assembly: GCA_025454125.1. The sequence continues at coordinate 4,094 of JALOPA010000138.1, read as the reverse complement.
CAGGGCCGAAGCCGATGCTCTCGGTCTTTTGCTCTCTGAGGCTGCTCATGCTCAAGTTCAACGGCCTAGGTGAAGATCATGGATAAGCGCTTTGACGTCGTGATCGAGGACGGACAGGTCATCGACGGAACCGGAAGGCCGGCCTTTGCCGCGGATGTGGGGATTCGGCACGGCAAGATCGATCTCATCGCCAGCCGTATCGATGAGGCGGCTGCCCGGAAAGTGATCCACGCTCACGGGCTCGTGGTCTGCCCGGGATTCATCGACACCCACAGCCACGACGACTTCTACCTGCTGGTGCACCCCAAGGCCCCTGCCAAGGTCCGGCAAGGCGTGACTACGACCTCCATAGGCCACTGCGGGTTTTCGGCCGCCCCCTGGACCCAGGAGCGTTTGCCCCTCCTGCAGGACGCCCTTCGCTTTATGGGAGCCGCTCAACTGCCTTCCGGTCAGTGGGGCGACGGTAGTTTCTCAGGGTTTCTGGCGCATTTGAACGCGCTCGAGCCGGGCATCAACGTCGTGCCCCTAGTTGGCCACAACACCCTGCGGATGGCCGCCATGGGGATGGCCCAACGGGATCCATTGCCTGACGAGCTCTCCGTCATGAAACGACTTCTGGCCGGGGCCCTGCAGGAGGGGGCCTTTGGCCTGAGCTCAGGACTTGTCTATCCCCCTGGGAGCTGTGCCAAAACCGCTGAACTCATCGCCCTGGGCCAAACAGCTGCGGCCTATGGCGGGATCTACCTGACCCACATGCGCAACGAGTCCGGCCGGGTCATGGAGGCCCTGGCAGAAGCCATCGAGATCGGCCGGGAAGGCCGACTGCCTGTGGTCCTTTCCCACCACAAGACGGCGGGCCGATCCAACTGGGGTAGGAGCGTCGAGACGCTGGCTCGGATCCAGAAGGCGCGGGCCGCCGGGCAGACTGTGGCCCTGGACGTCTATCCGTACACGGCCTCGTCCACGTACCTGGCTGTGATCGTGCCACCTGACATGACGCCTTTGGATCACGCCCATTTCAAGACCCTCGTCGGAGACCCGGAGTTTCGGGACCGACTGAAGCGGAGAATCGCCGCAGGGGGCAATGGCGAGGATGTCCTCAGCGAGGTGGGGTTCGAGGGCATCCTCGTGTCGGCCTCCCAGAGACACCCCGAATTCGCAGGCCGCTCCGCGGCCCAATTGGGCGAGGCCCTGGGCCGAGATCCGCTGGACATCCTCCTGGACCTGCTGGCCGAGGAGGGCCGCGCGGTCCAAGCCACCTTTTTCTGGATGGCAGAGGAGGACGTTGCCCGCATCCTCGCGGATCCACATTCGATGGTAGGGTCCGACGGCCTGCCGGCCTTCGGCCCCAGCCACGTGCACCCAAGGTTTTTCGGAACCTTCCCCCGAGTCCTGTCCAAGTATGTGCGCCAGGATGGCGTTCTGACCCTTGAGGAGGCGGTTCGAAAGATGACCTCTTTGCCGGCGTCCATCTATGGACTACAGGCCAAGGGAAGGCTGAAGATAGGATTGGATGCAGACCTAGTGCTGTTTGACCCGGAGACCATCAGGGACACGGCGACCTTTATCGAGCCTGATCAGGCCCCTGAGGGGATCCCCTATGTACTAGTGGGCGGGCGCTTGGCCGTGGAGGAGGGCCGGGTGACGGGCACCGCAAGGGGGAGTGTCTTGAGGCATCCCCCGGCAGGCCGATCCAATGGGTGATCAGTTCCTCAGCGGGAGGTGCAAGCGCTTGTGAAACGACACACATCTGACTGTTCAGCTCCCATTCCGCACGCCACGTTCCCGATTGAGCGCGTTGAGTCACGAAGGTCAATCAGCCCAGCGCGATTCGGCACCGAATCGTGTATTTCCCCAGAAGATCACCGATCTTCTGGTTCGCCCCTTCGAAGGGCACATTGGGACCGAGGCACACTCTGATGTGTGCAACATTTCCGAGCCTTTTGTCCTCTTCCACGCTGACCACCGGGGGAGAGCAGAACTATTTGCGCTCCCAAGGTGAAAGGCACCGACCCGGTGACTCCGGTCCCATTGCAATGGAACAGAGGAAGACCGCACAGGATGGTCTCTCCAGCGTTCAGGTCAAGGACCAGGTTAAAGTTAAGAGCCATGCTCGATTCTTTGAAATGGGTCCGGAGATCCAGCTTGGGCGCGCCGGTGGTGCCGCCCGCGTGATAGATCGAGGCCATATCCTATTGATCGATCACCCGGCCCGAATTCAGTCGATCTCCAGTGTAACGACCCATGCACTCCTCGTATCCGTAAATGCCTTCCTTTTCCTCTGTGGGCCCCATGACCCGGATCACGGCCTTAAGATCCGGCAGCTCATCTCGCACGGCCATGGCTTTGGACCAGATATCAGAGCCGGGTCGCTCCCCCATGGCGAGCAATACGTTTGTACCTGCGGCCCGGCAGATTTCCGCAATGGTTTTGTGCTCCAGCAGCGGGTTGATGGGACCGGCGATAGCCGCCGCCTCCGCACCCCACAGAATCGAAAGGGTCTTTGGAGGGTTTGGCAGAAGATACGAAATCACATCATTGTGTTTGAGCCCCAGATCGTGAAAAAGGTTCGCCGTTTGCGTCACCCGGGAGGCAAACTCCGCATAGGTAATCCGCAAAGCGTTCCGATAAGCATCTCCTGATGGGACGAAGCCGACCGCGGGGGCCTCCGGCCGGATGGACGTCCCGTGTCTCAACAGGTCATAGGTGTTGAAAAACGCCATGCGCTGTTCGAGAGGGGTTTTCTCGATCTCCTCAATGTCTGACAAAGTTCTGACGATAGTCGCTGACACAAGGTCCTCCTTTTCGGCACCGGATTCATGTGCACTCCTGGCCCAAACCCTTGAGCCAGGATACCGCTTATTTCGGCAGGGTACCTCTAAAAAGTATCACGATTGGATTTCGCAATATCAATGCCATTTTTAGTAGCCTCGCGAACGGCCTATCCGCTTGATAAATTCAAAGCACGTAATGGATCAGTATACGCATCGTTCACTGAATAGGAAAAATTCATCTTATTTGGCGGAAATCATGATTTCGCTTGCTCCCAGCTTTGATGCGCAAATTAGATCTCGGTGCTGCATCAGCTGTTCGCAAGCTTGCGTAACCACGCGATTCAAAAGGGAAGAGAGGAAGTGCCCCCTGTGTCCTTCTAGATTTGACCCCTTGGCATGAGACGTGCACTTCACTGGCGCGACCCTGTCCCTTAAATCGGTTCTCCGAAGGAGGAAACAGCCATGAAAAAAACCATGATGACCTTTGTTTTAATCGTTCTGATGTATGGATGCCCAACTCATGGGCGGCTGAGGCGACTTCCACATTGAAGCGGTAAGGAAGCCAGGATACGACCGCATCGAATCCTCTTAGTCTTTCTCTAAGGTCGTCCGCCCTTGCTGAAATCGAATTTCTCCGTTGGACAGGGAAGCCCGACCTGATCGTGAAGGTCGGCTCCCGTCACTTCGAAGCGCCTTTCATGAAGGAGGGTAGCAACCAGAGATCCCACCTTACCGAGAACCAATAAGAAGATAGACCTTATTCTTGCGCTCATGACGACTCCTTTCTAAACCACTCAGCTCTTGATGGATATTTTCCACTACATTCACGTTCCCAAATCCTCATATTCGCACTGCATTCCGCGATGCCCATTGGATCCCTCCCACACAGGCTGCGACTTAAATCACTGGCTGCGCCCCCGGCCAGGCTGTGGGAAGTTGAAAGAACCCTACTGCATTAGGTAACAAGAAAGCTCCTTGACATGGGACAGCCTGTGACTGTTCCCATGGCTGATCCCTGCGAAAGGAGCAAGAGGTGAAACTGAACCTCTCACACCCCCCAGATGCAAGTCGTGTACCGTCTGGATGCTAAGGAAGCGGCGAAAACACCCAGAACGATGCGAGGTTTTGGGACCAATACTACTCAGGTTGTGCGAGCCTACAATGATCCCTTGGGTCATTTCCCCTTCTGGAGCAGTTCGATGAGCAGCTTGTTGGAGGTCATGAGGAAAGCGATTCGCGTTGGAGACTCTCTCCCGAGCCCGAAACTCCGATCATATCCAATGCAGTCCACAGGTTCCGAGACCACCCTGAACCCTTTCT
>JALOPA010000137.1 GCA_025454125.1 Thermodesulfobacteriota bacterium | reverse complement strand
CAAGACGCCGGAGCATCTCGAACTGGGACTCGGAGCGGTCGGTGGTGCGAAGCTGGTAATCCGCCTTGGCCGCCTGAGCCACAGCGAGCGTCTCTGCCCTGAAGGTCTGGAACTTCACCGCGTCCGCACCCGCATCCGCAGCGCATTCGATCAGCCGCTTGGCGAGTTCCACGCGACCGTTGTGGTTCACCCCGGCCTCTGCGACGATGAGGCAGGGCTGGCCTGTTCCGACGCTCCTGCCGGCCAGTTCAATCGGCTTTGATCCCAAGCTTGTCCCTCAAAATGAGATCCGCCAGGTGAAGGTCCCAGGGGGCATCGATGTCCAGGGAGCGCTCCGGCGGCATGATGTAGGCGTAGGTGCCTGCAGGCAGCAGGGTCCGGTCTTTCCGGATGGATTCTGCCCGGTTCAAGTAGATCGCACCGTTCAAGGCATACACGGGGGGCAGATCTTGCCGGCGCAGGGATTCAATCTCTTTCTGAAGAAAATCCCTCAGCATCCCCTTTTGGGTGATGGTCTTTGCGAGATAGGGGTGATGTCCGGTTTCGCACACGCTGACCACCGCAATCGCCTCATGGGTTTGCGCGATCACTACCGCCCGATCAATGTCCACGGCGGTCCGCAAAGGAGAGGTGGGTTGCAGGGTCATGAGGTAATCCGGAGGGGTCTGTGATTCCTGCCCAAGCCATTGAAGCACATGCTCCAGAACGGCGATATGCGGAGCCTCGTCCGTGGCCAACTCCGCAGGCCGGAGAAACGGGACTTCCGCTCCGAACGCAGTGGCCACTCGCGCGATTTCAGGGCTGTCTGTGGACACCAGGACGCGGCTCAGGCAGGAGCTTGAAAGGGCCGCCTCGATGCTCCACGCAATCAAAGGTTTTCCGCCCACCCTTGCAATGTTTTTTCCCGGAATCCCTTTGGATCCCCCCCGGGCCGTAATGACGGCTATCACGCGAGGTTGCATCGGGTTGCTCCTTTGAAGATCAGCCGACGGCCTGCATTCTGACCATGTCCGCATACCAGGACTCGTCGTGGACGAGATCCCGGTGACTGCCGCTTTCAATGACTTTTCCATCGTCCATGACCACGATCTGGTCCGCACTCCTGATCGTGGAAAGACGGTGGGCGATGACGATCAGCGTTGTCTTGCCCGCAGCCCTGATCTCCGCCAATGCCTGCTGGATGTACTGCTCCGACTCGGAGTCCAGGGAGCTCGTCGGTTCGTCGAGAACCACGATGGCCGCCTTTTGAAGCAATGCCCTGGCCAGGATGATTCTCTGCCGCTGCCCGCCCGAGAGCCTCACGCCTTTCTCCCCCACGATCGTCCCGTATCCCTGAGGCATCTGTCGTATAAACCCGTCGGCATAGGAGAGTTTCGCGGCCTCCGCCACCTCCTCGGACGAAGCCTCTTTCCGGCAGTACTTGATGTTGTTCTCGATGCTGTCATTGAACAGAAACCCGTCCTGGGAGACGAAAGCGATGGACCGTCTCAGACTCCCCAGGTCGAAATTCTCGCTGGGCACATCGTCGATCCATATCCTCCCGGCCTGCGGAACTCTGAGCCGCGGAATGAGATCCACGAGGGTGGATTTCCCTGCCCCGGACCGGCCCACCAGCGCCGTCATCCGGCCTGCCGGGATAAAAAGACTGATCTCCTTCAACACAGAGGAATCTCTTTCCGAGTAGGAGAAGGAAACAGTTTCAAATCGAATTCCCTTTTCCAGCTTCACCTCCGTGACCGGTCCTCCCTTGATCTTCCGGGCCTTCTTTGCTTCATCCAGGAGATCCTTGACCCTCAGCAAGCTCCCCCAGCATCCGGCCAGTGCCTGGCGGGAACCGAAGATTTCCTTGGTGTAGGGCAGCAGCCTCAGAAGCACAAAGAGGAAGACCCCCGTCTCTCCCAGGGTCATTTTGAACACTTCCACAGAAAAATACAGCACGGCGAGGCCGGCCAAAATGACGATGGGATCCACCAGCACTTCGGTCTTCGCCCTGATCCTGATGATGTGATAGCTGTTCCGCATGATCTCTTCGGACAGGGACCCCACGTGGTCGGCTTCCCGCCGCTCTGTGCCGGAGAGCTTGATGAGTCTCACGCCGTTCAGCCTTTCCACAATCGAGTTGGAGGTCTTTTCATTGAACTCGGAGACCCGTTTGCCGACCTCCCCGGACTCCGCGATTCTGGGCTTCAGGATTAGAGCCACGCACCCCATGATCACGATCGCGCACAGCGTCATTCCCGGAGACAGGAGCATCAGAAAGAACAGATAGAGCGCGAACACCAGGCATGCGGACAGGAGGGTGAAAAAAGAAAAGACCCCGGTCCCGGCCCTGACGCCGTCAACCACCCGGGCATTCACAAGCTGCCCCACGCTATGTCCGTCGAAAAAGGCAATGTCCGCCTGAACAAACGACTCGAACCCCGTGCTGCGAATATCGGTGAGGATCCTTTCCGTGACCCACCGGCTTTGGGTGTTTTTCAAATAGCTGAAGACCTGGCGCACCATGAACAGGCAGAGCACGGCGCCCATCAGAGCCACCAGGGTCTTGGGGATGCCGAGAAGGCCGAACCCCTGATCCAGATAGAACCACATGGTGGAAGTCGCCGCGAGGGACTGAAAGTCCCTTCCCTTCTCGATGAAGTCCATTACGGGAAAAAGCATGGCGACCCCGAACCCCTCGAACACGGTTGCCGCCAGCGTGATGGCGAGCAGGCCGAGGATTCTGGCCTTGGTGAGGGATGGGAAAAAGAGAATGGTGTTGAAGAACTTCCGCATGCTCAGGCTCCAGCCCCCTTGAAACGCTTGAGGGTTTCTCGAACAATGAACTCCGCCGCTCTTTTTCCCGCCTTGCCCGGGGGGCCGAAAACAACCTTCTCCTCCACTTCCTTTCTTGCCGGCTCCTTGGCCTTCCATTGCGCCGCGAACTCCTCTTCCGGGAGCGCCAGAAGCCGCCGCACGTCCTCCTCCCACCCCTCCCTTGAACAGTCAAACCTGAAAATGGCCTTGTCCAAGGCATCGGCCACAGGCGGAACCAGCGGATTGCTGGGAAGATCCAGGTAGATCAAGGGGACCCGGGCCGACCACACCCAGCCGAGCGTGCTCTGCGGGGAGTCGCAGAGGAGGACATCGGCCATGGCCCTGAGGTACCTGAACTCAATGAACTGCACGGGCTTGACGTTCGGAGGAAGATCCATCAAGCCTTCAAAAGGATCCGGATCGGCGTAACGGTAGGTGGGGTAGAGCTTCAGGAGGCACTGGGCGCGAGTCTTTCCCAGAATGTCAAAAACCACTTTTCTCTTCACATCGTGGTAGTAGGTGTCGCTTCCGCATCCCGGACTGTAAATGGAGTTGTTCACGTACAGATTTGCCACGTACGCGATGAGCCGCCCCTCCCCTGAAAAGCCGAGCATCCGTCGAGCGACACGCCTCTGCACTCCCCTCCATCGAAGATGTTTGTTGAAGGCCGGCATCCCGGCGACCAGCGCGGCGGGGCCGGCGTAGGCGCACTTCCGGTGGTACTGCTCTGCCGTGTCGGTGTAGCACACCCTTCCATCGCCGATGCACATGGAATCCCGGTCCAGCCAGTGTTCCGCCATGACCGACAGCCCATAGGTGAGGCCGTGCTCGAAAGTGAACACGGGAACTCCGAACCGGCGAAGAGACTGACTCAGAGCCATGCGGTCGGGATGCGACAGGCCGCTGGTGGCTACGCTCAGGATGTTCTTCTCCGCCAAACTCCTCAGTTCACCGTCCGGCTGAAACTCTCTCTCCATCCAACCCGTGACGTTTCGGAGTTGCACAAGCCTCTCGGCCAGCATCGGATGCAGGATCCTGGCCACAGGAGACAAGGTGCCTGCTTCCAGCCAGTTGGAGACGTGCGGGTTTTTTTTGTAGCACCGGGTGAAGGTGTCTTCCAGAAGATCGCGTGTCAGATCAGCAGGATTCTTCTCTCCGTCACGCTGCTCGCCCCATCGGGGGACCCGAAGCTTCATCACTTTGCAGCCCTTCAAGAGAAGATGAACAAAGGACTCCTCAAGAAGCTCGCACTCGTCCATGATGAGGATGGCAACGGGTTTTTTCCCGCCCACTTTGAATCGAACGGGTTTCCCGTCCAGAAGACGCTTCCAGAGGCGGTGAAAGAGAAGAGGAGAGTTGAAGTTCAGAAGGCTCAGAAGCCGCTCTCGCCTGCTTTGCCCGACATCCTTGATTCGCTTCTCCAGGGAGTGGGCATCCCTGCCCCTTTCGATTTCCACTACATCGATCGTTTCGGGCAAAGAAAACAGCTTCCCCAACGCCGCATACAGATTGTCAAACCGGCCGAGGCTCAGGCTTCTTCCCTGGCCATTCCAGCTTTTCACAGCCACGATAAAACCCTTTATCCCGCTCGATCCCACCTTGCGGACCCATCGATCCAGGAGGACCGCCTTGTAAAAGAGAGGGAAAAGGGTTCTTCTTAAATAGTAGAGCAAGGGGAGGCCGAAGTCCCCTTTGGGCATGGAATGCCGAAGTTCCGTTTCAAGATGTTCCGTTATGGACTTGGAAAGCTCGATGCAAAAGAGGCCGAGTTCGTGGATCTCGCTCAGCGAAATGTTCTCTTCGAGGGAGGCCACTGGCTCGTTCAATTGAGGCAGTTTCTCCAGCAGCCAGGGAGAGTGGGTGTACCATCGGCGCTCCCCCGGGCCGTGGTGCTTCAGCCAGTAGGCGTAGGCTTCTTCTTCCTCGATGAGAACGCACTCGGGTTTCATGCTCCGGCTCGTCGGCTCTCCGTTTCCCTTATTCCTTTACGCCGCAGACGATAAACTCCCCTATCCTGCGGTTGAAATACTGATGGGCGGCATAGCCCACATCCACAATCTTGAAATAGGGTTTCACCAGATTCGCGAAGGTCTCCGCGTCCGGGAGGCACAGCACAGGCACCGGGTCGTCCTTGCCTGAAGCCCCTCGAAAGAGAAAGACATGGTTGCCGATGTGCTCGCTGTTCTCGGAGAACTCGCTCTTCGTGTCGTTGATGTCCAGGATCGCTTTGGCGCCGGGCTTTAGCACCCGGACCAGTTCGGCCAGGAGGCATTCGACCCTCTCTTTGGTTCCGAGCAGGGAAAGCACGCTCACGCAAACGAGATACTCAAAGGTGTTATCCTCGAAAGGCAGCTTCTCTGCGTCGGATGGAAGGTGATGAAGGGCCGCCTTTTTCGCCAGATCAGGGTACTTTTGGAGTTTCCTCTCAACGACCTTCTTGGCCCCAAGGGCCGCATCCAGCCCCACCACCTCGTACCCGGATTCCAGCAGGTGGATCGTGTTGACCCCTGTCCCGAATCCATACTCCAAAAGGGTTCCCTTGCCCGGGTGGCCGAAAAACCAGTACTCCAGCCGGACCAGGTCCGTGGAAGGATACCGTTTGTCCGAACCCTCGGCAAAAGCCTTTTCCCACTTCTTCACGACTTCCTGCTGCACCAGTTTCATGGCCATTGAAATGCCTCCCTTGTCTCAATACCCTCGCGATTTATCCACCACATTGATCAGAGGACGCCCCTCAAGAAAGCGCGCAATGTTGTCCTTGATCAGTTCGAAGCTCCGACGCCGGTTTTGATCGGAAGGGCCTGCCATATGCGGGGTGATCACCACCCGGTCTATCGCCCTCAAAGGATGGCTTTCGGGGAGCGGTTCCGGATCCGTCACATCAAGCCCGACCCCCTTCAGGTGCCCCTCCTGCAGAACCTTGACCAGGGCATCGGTCTGAACCAGCCGGCCCCTCGACACATTGATGAAGAACGCATCCTTCCCCATGGCCCTGAAAGCGTGTTCGCTGAAAACGAACCTCGACCTTTCGGTGTTCGGGCAGCAGCAGAGCACGGCGAATGCCCGCGGTAGGTGCTCCATGAGCTTCTCCGTGAGATAGAATTCGTCTATGAAACTGACCATGGGAAGGTAGTCGTCATCCACGGCGATGACGCGCATGCCCAAGGCTTTCAGCTTTTCCGCAAGCAGAACCCCGATGCCGCCGGTTCCAAACACCAGCGCCGTCTTATCCCTGAGTTCCAAAGGCCGCGGCATGGGCTGGGGTCCCTTTCCCCTCAGCAAATAGTGCAGGCTCCTGGCCAGGACCAGAAGGAGGGCCACCGCGTGATCCGAAACCTCCGGCCCCTGAATGATCTTCCCGTTGGTAAACACCACAGGACTCT
>JALOPA010000136.1 GCA_025454125.1 Thermodesulfobacteriota bacterium | reverse complement strand
CATCGTCGCCTTTCACAATATGCTGACTATCCCAAATCATCCCTTACCTCCTGGGAATCGTGAATCTCTTCTGCAACAACAGACATCCCTCATTTGCCGTGCTCAACCCTTCCAGGCTATCCCTGGAAAGATCGGCATCCGAGTTCCTGAAAGCTCTTCTCTCCGATAAAGTCCACTTCCGGGCCAAAGGGCTTCGTCAACTGGATTCTCTCCTCCCTCTTTTGCCGGATCGGGCACTCGAGGTGGCAGGTTCCGCCGTGGCTGCATCCGTCGAGCTCAATGACCTTCCGGGTGGCGAGAGCCGCCGGGTCTTGCTTCTCTCCCCCTGCCGAGGCCACGAGAAGGCTGACCGGAGTGGCAATGATGTGAAACATCTTACTGAAAGGAAGATACGCCAGACCCACGAAGCAGGCCATGAAGTGAATGATCCACAGCGCTTTCGGAAGGCCGACTTCATCCATGCTCAAGGCCATGGGTTTCATCACCCGGCTGAGCGGATAAGAAATGAACGCCGCCTGCGGCTCGGAATGGCAAGACGCGCAGCTCACCTCGTGCGCTTCCTTGCCTTTGGCCAGGATCTCCTGGCTGAAAGGCTCCTTCACACCAGGCGAAACCACTCCGAAGTTCTTTTCCCAGTAGGCTTCCAGGGCCTTTCGCTCCGCAGGATTCGCCACGGTGCCATACTCTTCCACCATCTGCCGGTACGCCGAGTGGGAGCTGATTTTGGTCGCTTCCAGGAGAAAGCCGGATACCATGATGATCACAAAGAGAACGATCACCGTGTAGTCCATGCCCGTGGTCTTGACCCGGTTTTTTCTGGGACTCGCTCTTCGCACCACGGCCAGCACAAGGCCGATGAACACGAGGACGCCGAAGACGTTCCTCAGAAAAAGGAAAGGGTTCAGGGTGGACTGATAGTCAGGGAAGAGCGCTTTGGTCAGGACGCTCCCCAGAGCATGCATGAGAAGGAGAAGGGTAAATCCCGCAAAGATGAGAATGTGCATGACCCAAAGCATCCGGTCCTCCTTGTCACGGAGAATTCTCAACTGCAGGAGCACGTCCACGATAAACGCTTTGATAAGACCGAAAATTCTCCCGCTGAAGACGGCACCAAGAAGGCTTTTGAGGGCCGCAGCAAATCTCGCGGCAGCCGGAATCCCTTTTTCGCCTATCCCCACGTCCCTGCGAAACCACGAGACAATGCGGATCAACATCCCGATGCCGAAAACGACAAGCGCCAAGTAAAGGGTCACATCGAAAAACATGGCAAGACCTCTCTCCCAAGTCGTTTGAGAATATCACTCCCCGAGGAAGGCTTTTCGGACACTGTCCTGATGGGCCAGTTCTTTTGAACGGCCGCTCATGACCACCTCCCCCAGTTCCATCACGTACGTTTTCTGGGACACTTCAAGCGCAAGCAACGCATTCTGCTCCACCAGGAAGATGGTCGTCCCACTCTGGTGAAGGTCTCGAATCAGATTTCCTACCTCGCGAACCAGAATCGGAGCAAGACCCAGGGAAGGCTCATCCATCAGAAGCAGGTCTGGGTTCCCCATCACCGACCTCGCCATGGCGAGCATTTGCTGCTCCCCTCCGCTCAGAGTGGCCCCTAGTTGGTCCAACCGCTCCTTCAAGCGCGGGAAAGAAAGGAAAACCTTTTCAAGATCTTTTTGAACCGCCTCCCTGGATTTCCTCGTAAACGCCCCCATCATGAGATTCTCATACACGGTCATTCGAGGGAAAAGGTGCCGTTCTGACGGGCAAAGGGCTATCCCTTTTCTCAAGACCTCATCCGGTTTCAGCCCGGAAATGTTCTCATCGTTAAAACGAATATGGCCTGAAGAGGGTTTGAGCAACCCGACAATCGTCCAGAGGGTGGTCGTCTTCCCTGCCCCATTGGCTCCAATCAGAGAAACGATATCCCCTTTTTCGACTTGCAGACTCAGTCCTTTGATGACCTGGATAGGGCCACGGTGAACCACAACCTCGTTCATGGCGAAAAACATCATATGGCCCCCCCCAGGTAGGCGTCGATCACCGTCTGGTCCTTCCGGATCTGATCGGGAAGCCCTTCGCAAATCACACGGCCGTAGTTCAGCACAATGACTCGCTGGGCCAGTCCCATGACGAAACGCATGTTGTGTTCCACCAGGAAAAGACTCACTCCCTTTTGGTTGACCGTGGTGAGGACTTCGGAGAGTTTTCCGGCTTCCTTCTGGTTCATGCCGGCCGTGGGTTCATCCAGGAGGAGGAGCTTCGGATTCGAGCTCAGCGCAATGGCCAGAGTCAGCAGTCTCTGGGAGCCGTAAGGCAAATCTTTTGCCACATGCTCCCGCTTGTCGGCAAGCCCCACCAGGGTCAGCAGCCCCTCCGCCTCCTCAAGCGCGGAGATTTCATCCTCCCTGTACTTCCTGGTTTTCACGAGAGAAGCCAGAAAACCGGCCTTGCGGGTCAGGTGTTTGGCCACCAGGATGTTGTCCACCGCCGTGAGATTGTAGAAGAGCTTGGCCAGCTGAAAGGTGCGGCTGATGCCCCGGCGCGCCACCTGGTGCGGCTCCAGACGGGTGATCTCCTCGGACTCGAGATAAATCCTTCCAACCTCCGGCTTGTAAAACCCGCTGATGCAGTTGAAGAGGGTCGTCTTGCCTGAGCCGTTCGGGCCGATGAGTCCCACGATCTCACCCCTCTGGAGGCTGATCCCCACCTCGGTTAGGGCGGAGAGGCCACCGAATCTCTTGGTGACATTTTCAGTCTTGAGCAATAACCCATTGTCACCCACGTTTCTTGCTCCTGAAAAGTTTTCCAAGGTCCACGAGTCCCCCGGGGAGAAAAATAATGATCACAACCAGGATTACGGCTAGGATCGCCATGGACAGGGCGCTGATCATGGTGGCTGCCGCGGGAAAGCTGAGAAACTCCGGCAGAAGGTTGATGAAGATCGCCCCAAGGATGAGACCCGGGATGGAGTCCTTTCCCCCCATGATGACCGCCATGAGGATGAAGAAGGACTCCAGAAAATTGAAAGAGTCTGCACTCAGAAAATGAACATAGTGGGCATAGAGACTGCCCGAGACCCCGGCGAAAAAGGCGCTCAGAAAAAAAGCGAAGAGCTTGTACCTCGTGGGGTCAATGCCCACGGCTCTCGAAAGATCCTCGTCCTCCCTCATGGCCACAAAGGCCCTGCCCGCTGTGGATCGCAGAAGCCGGTCCATCACGTAGATCGCGAGAAGCAAAAAGAACAAGACCAGATAATAGTAGGATGTCTTTGTGTCGAACACAAAAGGACCGACAAAGGGAATGGGCAATGAAGCATCCGGGATTCCCGACACCTGCCCAGGTCCCATGGTCACGCCCGCAGGCCCGGCGGTCAGGAACACCCAGTTGGAGAAGATGTGCGCCATGAGAATGCAGAAGGCCAGGGTGGAAATGGCGAAATAGTGACCTCGCAACCTCAAGAAGGGGTAACCGATAAGGATCCCCACCAGGGCGGAGATGATCCCGGCTGAAATAATGCAACCCCAGAAGGGAAATCCGGCCTTGAGGGCCAACAGGGAAGAGGCGTAAGCGCCAATCCCCAGAAAGCTTGCCTGGGCCAGAGAAATCTGGCCTGTGAAGCCGGCAAGGATGCCAAGACCCAGCACCGCAATGCACCAGATCCCAATCTTCACGGCAATGTGGACGTAGTATTCATCCCCGAGAAGGTAAGGAAGCGCTAGCGCCGCCAGAAGGATGACCAAACGTGGTGTTGTCTTCCTCCACGCTGAAAGCCGGGAGGGTTGATGTTCCTCATTTTTCTCCAAAGAGACCCTCCGGTTTTAAGATCACAAAAATCAAGAGGATGATGAACGCATAGGCGTCCGCATACCCCTTTCCTAGAAAAGGGATGTATCCCTGGATGAGGCCGGCGCTTAGGCTCTCGGTCAGCCCGATGATGTAACCTGCGATGATGGCGCCGGTCATGCTGCCGAGGCCTCCGAAAATGACGATGACAAAGGCCTTGGCCGTGAGCATGGAGGCCATGGTGGGGCTCAACGCCATTCCGGGAATGGCCCCAACCAGGGATCCCGCCACGCCGGCCAGGGCTGAAGCAAGGGCAAAGGTCACGATCATAACCTTGTCTTCCCTGACCCCCACCAGCGCGGCTGCCAGGGGATCCTGGGCCACCGCCCGGATGGAGTTTCCGGTCTTGGTCCGATAGACGAACCAGTAGACCCCAAGGATGAGAAGCGGCGTAAGGCAGAGGAGAAGCAGTTCCTGCTTGCTGACCGTGGCGCCTGCAAGTTTCAGTGACCCCTCCCAAGGGATAGGGATGGACCCCCACAAGGATTTCCCCTGGGTCATGAAGACCGCGAATGCCTCAAGGAGGAAATAGAGCCCGACAGCAATGATGAGAAGGTTGAGGGGCGGGGCATTCCTGACGGGCCTGAACAGGGCAAAGTAAGACAGAACGCCGAGGACCGTCGTGATCCCTGTGGCGATGAAGAGAGCCCAGAGGTAACCGATCTTGAGGAGCTGGCCTGCAAAGAGCGTGACGAAGGCGCTCAGCATCAGGAGATTTCCGTGTCCGAAATTGGGAATTCTGAGAACCCCGAAAATCATGGTGAGGCCCAGGGCGACAAGGGTGTAGCCGCTCCCCACCACAAATCCGTTGATCACACACTGGACAAAAGTCTCAAAGGTCGGCACAGGTCTTTCTCATGGGTTCAGCCGCACGCCGATGACCCGGCGTGCGGCTAGGTCAGCAGGTTACTTCGTCCATTTATTCGGATCCACTTCAATCTTGCCGTTCACCACCTGGGCAATTCGGCCGGAAGCGCCCTGCAACTGCCCTTTGGCATCAAAGTAGGCGTTTTCGCCAAGCGGACTGTCGTACTTGATCTTCCTTAGGGCGTCGGCCAGAGCGGTGGTGTCTTTGTTCGTTTTTGCCTCTTTAAGGCCATAGTAAAGGGCATAAATGTTCGCATAGCCCAGGGCATGGAGGATGCTCCCCGGTTCCTTGCCGTACATTTTCTTGAAGGAATTGTGGAAATTCTCCGCCACCGTATTGAATGTCCGGTGATACACCACCTGTCCGTAAACCCCATTCGCCTTCTCACCCACGGCGTCGAGCACCGCCGTTTCCACCACGTGGTCATCGCCGCAGATCCTGATTCCGGCTTTGTGCATCTCCAGCTCTTTGAACTTGGTCACCACGCCGATGGCCTGTTTTTCGACACAAATCAGAGCGATGGTGTCGGCCCCCGAACCCTTGATGGGAGTGAGATAGGGGGTGAAATCCGTCGCTTCCATGGGGAACTTGTTTTCGTGGACGATGTCCACGGAGGGCAGCTTGAATTTCTTGAGGCCGTCCAGAGCGGAGAGGCCGTAGGGATAGTTGGCCACCAAGATCGCCAGCTTCTTCGTGTTCAGCTGCCTGGCCATGTCCTTCATGTACTGGTCCATGAGCATCTCATTGGTGGGCTGGTTTCGGAAGCAATACTTGTAGCCCTTTTCCGTGAAGGTGTCTGCCCTGGCCACGGTGAGGTGGAGCACCTTTGCCTTCTCCGTGTTGTCCATGGTGGCAAGTGCGGAGTTGCTGTCGGTTGTGATGATGAAGGGCACCTTGTACAGGCTCATCAGCTTTTCCACAACCGAGAGGGCAGTGTTCACATCCGCCTTTGTGTCGATATAGATAACCTCCAGTTTTTGGCCGTTCACACCCCCTTGTTTGTTGATCTCGTCCACAGCCATGTTCATGGCTTCCCGCTCCGCCTCTCCCAGGAACTGGGCAGGACCGGTCAGTGGCAGTGCAGCACCGATCTTATAAGTGTCCGCCGCGAGTAGCGGACCTGCTGTCCCCAGCAATAGCGCGATCAAAACCCCACCCATCACCAAGAATGATTTCTTCATGTTTCCCCTCCTCCTTCTTAAGGTTGGTTGAACATTCGCCCCAGGAACCGAACGTGACATCATGAAATAATTCACACCCCAGGGAAGCCCATGAACTTGAACAGACCCAAGACTGCGCGGTCTGGTTCACGCCGCTTTGAGAGACTTCTCCTTCTCCCCGATGGCGGCGGCAAAGCCCAGAAGGGATTCGGCCCGTTTGAAAGAACCGAAGTCGATCATCTTGCCGCCGAGAGTGGTGGCGCCCAGGCCCTTGGCTCTTGCCTCCTGATAGGCTTCCACGACTTTCTTTGCATAC
>JALOPA010000135.1 GCA_025454125.1 Thermodesulfobacteriota bacterium | reverse complement strand
AGGCGAGCGCAAGCGGATCGAAGGCCAGCTCAAAGACCAGCTGAGGCTCAAGACCAACCTGGGATACAACCTGGAGTTCCACGACCACGGCACGCTCCCAAGATATGACGTCAAGGCGAAGAGGTTCAAGGATCTGAGAGGGAAACACTAAACGGCAAGCTTCCAGACGAAGCTTGCCGTAAATTCGAATTTCGAAATTCGAAATCCGAAACAATTCTCCAAATTCAAAGGACCCAATTAGAAGTATCTTAGAAAGACATTGGTTTAGAGCCATTGGAATTTGTTTCGTGCTTCGAATTTAGTGCTTCGGATTTCTCCAATAGGAGGCGTTATGGGGAAAGAACTCGATCTCAAAGAGCTGGACAGCAAGATTCAGTCGATCAAGAAGACGGCCGAGGAACTCAAAAAGATGGGCGAGGATTTTCCCGCCCTCTACCGGAACGTGAGCCGCCTCATGGCCAGCGTCAAGATGCTCGAACTGAACATCTCGGACGTAGCCGGGATCAAGTAGTCTAGGATCAACGCAGCAAGGTATCCCAACCGATCTTTTCGAAGGTCTTGTGGAGGTAGTGATCGTCGTCCACGGCATGGAAGGTGAGGTCGGGAAAAACCTGGTGTGACACGCTCCGAACATCCTCCAGAGGAATCACGTCATCCTGTCGGCCGTGGTAGAGGTGCACGGGCACGCAGAGCGTCCTCTCCCTGTAGGGCGAAAACTCCATGAGGTTGATGGCAGGGGCAAGCAGGATGAGCTTTTTCATGCTCGCTTCATTCTCCATGGCGTAGATTGAAGCCATGAGGCCGCCGAAACTCGATCCCACCAGAATGATATCGTTTTTCCCCGAAAGGAGCGCTCGAAGCGAGGTCATCCGTTCATCCAAAGATCCGGGGAAATTGGGCGTGAGCATCCCAGGAAAATGCTTTCGGAAATAGACGGCCTTGGTTCCCTGATTGTTGCTTTCAAGGCCGTGGATGAACATCCTCAAAAGCATGCCGTCCCTCCTTCACGCGCAACCGATCCGTCTCTTGACCTGCGTTTCCCTGGCGGTTTCTATTTCTTCTGGGGAAGCCTCCCGGATGGCCGTCACTTCGAGGTCCATGGACACCTCGATGCCGGCCAAAGGATCATTGAAGTCCACCAGCACCGTGCGAGGGAGGATATCCAGCACCTTGAAGGCAATCAGCTTTCCCTGCTTCATTTGCCGATAGTACTGCCCCGGCACCAACCGCTGCTTCAGAAGGCCTTTTTTGGGGATTTCAGCGATCAGGCGGGCGTCATGTTCCCCGTAGATCTCGCCGGAAGGGATCGTAATGTTTTTTTGATCGCCTACGTGGCATCCCTCCAAGGCCCTTTCCAGCGTGGGCACCTGCCGCTCGACACCGTAAACGAAGGTGATCCCCTCTTCCTTGTGGTCCTTGACGGAGCCGTCCATGAGATGGGTCATCATGTGGTACTTGACCGTGACCATCTTCTCGATTTGCACAGAGTCCATAAGACCCTCCCGACACAAGGCGAGGCCGGGTTCTAGGCGTTATACGGGCATTCCACTCTTTAGGAGATTTCGAGAACTTCGAACTCCTGAACCCCCTTCGGCGTTCTGACTCGGATCTCATCTCCCACTCGCGTGCCGATCAGGGCCTGGCCGAGGGGAGAGGTCACGGAGATCCTCCCCTTGTCCGGATCCGACTCATAGGGGCCGAGCAGCTGATACTGAATTTCCTGCTCCGTGCTGATATCCCAGAGCTTGACCGTTCTGCCGAAAACAGCCCGGTCCGATGGGGAGGCATCCATGGCGATCACCTCGGAACTGCCGATGATCACCCGGAGCTCGTTGATTCGCCCGTCAATGAAGGATTGCCTTTCTTTCGCCGCGTGATACTCCGCGTTTTCGCTCAGATCCCCATGGCCCCTGGCCTCTTCGATCGCCCGAATGTTCGCGGGTCGATCCACCCTCTCCAGGCGGGCAAGCTCTTCTTTGAGTTTTTCGAGACCATCCTTTGTGATCGGAATCCTGTCCATTCCTCACCTCCCCACCGTGGGCAGCATGACCTGCGGCTCTGTGAGCAGGAATTCACCCTTGTCTATCCATTCCTTCAAGAGGGTCGCGATTTCGAGCGCTCGGGTGTGGGAAGACAGAGGCACGGTCTGAACGTCCCGTCCCCTGAATTTAATGGTCCCGCTCTTGAGCTCCGCGTAGCTCACCTGGCCGAGGCTCACCCCCTCCCCCTTGGGATAGTCGATCCCGTAATCGATGATCTGGGTGAAAATCTCTTCATCGGACACTCCGGTGAATTTCGCGATCTCTTCCGTCAGGATGGGGATGGGAACCCCGATGCCCACAGCCAATGAACACCCGTACCCCAGCATGCTGACCCCGGCCAGCCACCTCGGGCTCATCTCCTTCAGATTTCCCATGACCATCAGCGTGCCCGCGGGAGAAAGAGGAACCCCGTTTTCTCCTCTCTGCACGCCCGGCTTGTGCTGGCTTCCCGGGCCGAGGATGTATCCTTGCGCCCCTCCCAGGAAGATTCTCGTCCCCAGACCCAGGGTCAAGTAGTAAGGATCATTCAGGAGGGGGCTCAGCTCGCCGGCGGTCGCGAAGTTCGCGTTGCCGGCCTTCGGTTTCAGCACGCCCATATAGGTGTAGATGGTCTTGTTCGACAAGTTGATGGCGCAGTTGTAGTTCTGGTAAGCGTTCCGGGGATCCAGGAGCATGGCATAGGGGAGATCGGACAGCTTCACCTTCTTGCTCACCCTCCGGTTCGGATAGCAGTCGGTTCCATAGGCCGTCGCCCTCAAACGAACGCTTTTCCCGGCCACCAGGTCCTGAATCACGTGCCCGCCCCCGTATTTGAACTGCCCAGGGTGCACCCGGTTGAGGGGGTCGTCTTCCGCAGGTTCCGTGGCCCCGATGTAAATGTCCACCGCAGCCACCCCGGCATAGGCCGGCACATCGTTCAGCCAAACCTTGGCGGCCTTGGTGGTCGGCTTGGTGTGGCCGAAATTGATGAAGGCCCCTGAAGAGCACATAGGAGAAAATGTCCCGGTCGTCACCACATCCACTTCCCTGAACGCCTTCGCGGGTCCCTTTCGTTTCACAATTTCCGCCATCTCCTGAGCCGTGACGACGACGACCTTTCCTTCTTTGATGCGCTGGTTGATCTCCTGGATGGTTTTTGTCGCTTTTCTCGCTGCCACCTCTTAGCCTCCACCCTCTCGCTTCCATTGGATCGCAAGAGATCCGAATCTTGAAATTCAAAATCAGAAAGCATTTCAAAATACAAATGACCCAATCCTCAAATGAGAAACCCGGAGATACACGGTCTCGATCATTTGAATTTGGATCATTGAGTACTGCTTCAGATTTCGCCTGCCTTCGCCGCAGCGGCCACGCGCAGGCGGATGCTTCGGATTTTCATCCTCTCCACAGCCGGCAGAGGAAGCGCGGCCTGATGCTCCACTGTTGCACGACTGACGGCTTCGTAAGAAATCGTCACCCCGTTGAACCCGCCAGGCGGACAAGAAACGGGGGCCGGGCTTTTCCTAAGCCCTCAGTGACACGGGATTCCGGCCTCCGCCGAAATGACGGAAAAGGGCGTTTTCTGACTTCTTACGAGTTCATCACAAACAACAAGTTTAAAGCGTATTTATATGCATTTCCCTTCGCGATTACAAGCAAAAGTTCTTTCCCCTTCCTGATTTGTTGACTTTCCGAAACCCTTTCGGTTACATATTCGGAAGGATTTTGCTGTCCAGTCTATGAATAATCCTTTGAACATAGGTCGCGGGTCAAGCGGAGAGGAGGCCCCTTTCTTTCTCATCGCAGGGCCCTGCGTGGTTGAAAGTGAAGACCTGACCCTGGCCGTGGCGGATTTCCTCAGGGAGACGGAGCAACGGCTTGGGATCCCTGTCATCTTCAAGGCCTCCTACGACAAGGCCAACCGAACCTCCGTGAACTCCTATCGAGGACCGGGCATTGACAGGGGGATCGAGATCCTCCGCAAGGTCAAGGAGAACGTCGGGCTGCCGCTCCTTTCGGATGTCCACAGCGTCGAAGAGGTCGCTAAGGCGGCCTCCGTCCTGGACATGATTCAGATTCCCGCTTTTCTTTGCAGGCAAACGGATCTGCTTCTGGCCGTGGGCAGGACAGGACTGGCCGTAAACATCAAAAAAGGGCAGTTCCTCGCTCCATGGGACATCAAAGGGGCAACGGAAAAAGTTCTCTCCACAGGCAACCGTCGTATCTTTCTTACGGAAAGAGGAACCTCCTTCGGCTACAACAACCTGATCGTAGACATCCGCTCCATTGCGGTGATGAAGACCTTCGGATTCCCAGTTGTTTTCGATGCCACCCACAGCGTTCAGCTCCCGGGCGGTCTGGGCTCTTCCTCCGGAGGCCAGCGGCAGTTCGTGGGCCACCTCTCCAAAGCGGCAGTGGCCGCGGGAGCCGACGGCCTTTTTCTGGAAGTGCACCCGGATCCGGATTCCGCCCTGTGTGATGGACCGAACTCTCTCGCCCTCGACCAGGTGAGGCCTCTCCTGACCCTGCTCAAAGAGATCCATCGACTGGTTCAAAGCACAAAGTAGACTCTTTTTGGAGGACGGACCGCTGGCCGGTGTCGGCAGGGTTCGCTCTTTGCCGGGAGTGGCATTCTGACGGATTGGCCGATTGAGAAAGGATTGGAGATGACCAGAAAAGCCCTCGCAAAGGTGAAGCTTCTTATCCTTGACATTGACGGAGTCCTCACGGACGGCCGCATCGTCGTCAACGATCAGGGGGAGGAGACCAAGCACTTCGACTGCAAGGACGGCCACGGAATGAGGATGCTGATGCAGGCGGGGATCGAAGTCGCTCTGATCTCGGGCCGCAGGTCCGCGGCAGCAGAGTTCCGGGCCAAGGACCTGGGGATTGCGGAGGTCCACCTGGGCGTCAGAGACAAGACCGGCGTGTGCGCCGATCTCATTCAAAGGAAACGCCTGGCCAGGTCGGAGATCTGCTGCATGGGCGATGACCTGCCCGATCTCCCGCTCTTTGAACAGTCTGGGATCGCCGTGGCCGTGGCGGACGCCGTTCCGGAGATCCGTGCCGCAGCCGCTTTTTCCACAAAAAAGGGCGGCGGCAACGGCGCCGTGAGAGAACTCTGCGAGGCCATCCTGAAGGCCAAAGGCCTTTGGCCCTATTGGATCGGCAAAAAAGGAAAATTAGTCTTTACACCATGAAGGGTCCTTTGGTATAATTATTGCAAAATGCAGAAAATCTTCAGAAAACACTGGCCCTTAGTAGCTATGGGCTTTCTTATTGCCCTCGTGACGGTCTTTCTTTTCCAGGCTCGCAAGCCGCCGGTGCAACAGGCTGCTCCTCAGGAAAAGGAAACCGAAGAAGGCATCAGGCTCAAAGACATTCACTACGTTCAGGACGATCCCTCTCGGAAGGTCACTTGGGCGCTGGACGCTTCCGAGGCAAGGCTGTCCAAGGACCAGCAGGTTGTCACCTTTATGGACTTTCACCTTACCTTGGAACCTGAGAATAAGCCGCGTGTCACGGTGCAGGGCAAGCAGGGAGAGTTTGACAAACGCACCGGCAGGCTGGAACTGCAGGGAGACCTGATCGGCGAAACGGAAAACGGTTTACGGTTCGCGACCGAGCAGGCCGTATACAATCACAAGCAAGGCTCCCTGGAAACGGATAAAGACGTCAAGATCTCAGGGCCTCTTTTCTCCATTGAAGGCAAGGGACTCTTTCTGGACGTCGGCAAGGAGAAAATGCAGATCCTCAATAACGCCACCACCTTGATCTACGGAGAGCCCCCCACTCTATGAAGATCTTATTTCGCCTCTCTCTCTGTCTCAGCCTTTGGGCTCTGTTCGTTGTGCCCGGTGCCAGCGGCCAGAGCTTGAAGAAAGCCTTCGGAGATTCAAAGGGTCAACCCATTGTGATCAAGTCCGACACTCTTGAGTTCGATCATCAACGCAAGAGGGTCACCTTCAGCGGGAATGTGGATGCCAAGCGGGACGACTGGACCATCGTGAGCCAAGAAATGGTCGTCTATTATAGCGAGAAAAACAGTCAATCCGCCCAAAAAGACAGCATGAAGATTGAGAAGTTGACGGAATCCACCCAGAAAGGGAGCATGAAGATCGAGAGGATTGTCGCCAAAGGCGATGTTCGAATCACCCGGCAGAGCGG
>JALOPA010000134.1:4995-11187 GCA_025454125.1 Thermodesulfobacteriota bacterium | reverse complement strand
AGACCGTTATCCGATCAAGTGGCTTATCTGTTATCTTGAAGATACTATCCTGCCCTTCGAGGCCTACCTCTTCATTCGATAAGCGTATTCTTTTTTACAAAAAATGGGCAACTTAGGACGTTTTTTGCTCTTTTTCATTGAAAAAAGGATACGGATTTTAGAGCTCAGTTGAGGCGATTATTGTGTAAGTTTCCGAAAACAAATGACAAATTATTTTTTTGGCTCATTTGGCATCGGTCTTGCTTATATAAGAGAACATTAATGAGTTCTCGGATGCGCGTGCATCTTTTCGGACCGGGTTCTATCCAAAAAATCAGCGAACCGCAGGGGAAAACAACGGTATCAGGGGAACTCCAAAGCAAAGCAGAGGCATAAAGCTCTCTGCTTTTCTTTTTGGGCACTTCTCGCTATTTTGACGGCTTCGCAAGGAGTCGTCACCCCGTTGAAAAACGGGGTCCAGGTGTTTTGTGGCGCTCTTAAAAGACTGGATTCCGGCCTTCGCCGGAATGACGGAAAAGAGTAATTTTCGATTTCTTACAAGAGCATCCGTTTTGAGTTTTCTAAAATGTCAGTTTAGAATTCTCAAAGGACAGATCCTGACTCCGGGCTACTGACGGCTGCCGCCGAGCTCCACCTTGGTGCCCATGCCTCCTGCCAGAGCTTTCCTGTAGATGTGGTTGGCTGATGCGAGGTCCTCGACAGCCAGGCCGAGGGACTTGAAAAGAGTTATTTCCTCTTGAGATTTCCTCCCTTTCACTTTTCCTAGAAGGATTTCCCCGATCTCTCCCTGAATGTGACTGTCCCCGATAGCCCCTTCTTTCTTCGGAATTAGGAAGTCGCCCGCTTCGTTCACGGTGGACTCCCGGCGGTCCACGAAGAGCCTCGATTTGACGACCGCCTCTGTATCCAGCTCGCGAGCAAAGGGGACGCTCGACCCGACGGCATTGATGTGGCAGCCGGGGGAAAGATAATTCCCAAAGAGAATCGGATCAGGGGAGGACGTGGTCGTGCAGATGATGTCTGCCCCTTGCACTGCCGCCTGGACGTTGGGCATAAGCTCCACCTGAATCTCGTGGCGCGTGGACTCTCGCTCAGAAAATCGGCGCCCATTGTCGGGGTTGCGACTCCAAAGCCGAACTCGACGGATCTTTCTGCTAAGAAGCATGGCATCGAGGTGAGTCTTTGCCTGAGTGCCCGAGCCAAGGATAGCAAGATCCCCTGCATCCTCGCGGGCAAGCAGTTTGGTCGCAACTCCCGACACGGCAGCCGTGCGGATCGCCGTGATCTCGGTGGCGTCCATGACCGCAAGAGGCTGACCGTGCTTGGTCTCAAAGATCATCACCGCTCCCATGTGAGAATCATACTCTGTGCCATGATTGCCCGGAAAGACACTCACGATCTTCAACCCCATGATCTGGAGGTCTTCCATGTAGGCGGGCATCATGCCTATGGCACCCACTTTCTCGGGGAGCCACATGACAGGCCGAAGGGGTAGGATGGCCTTTCCTCGGGAAAGGGTTTTGAGCGCTTCGGACATGACCTCGATGCACTCGGCCATGGGAAGAAGCTGCTTCACTTCGGACTGATTGACGATGAGAATTTGCATGGAAATGCCTCCTTGAATTCGTCGTCTCTAGGAGGTCCAGCAACCGGCATCTCTTGTGTGAGGAGAGTTGCAAGACCTATCCAACGTCATTCCCGCCTTCGCGGGAATGACGAAAAGACCTGTCTTTGACCTGTTTCTGTGGCTCGACCGGTCACAAGGATCTTGTCGATTAGCCTCCTAAAAGAAGCTCTCTATTTGCGTACTTCAGCGACGATCGCGTCGACGTCGAAAGACACCGGCCTTTGAGAGCTGACCGCCTGGGCTTCTGCCTCGGCCAGTTTGTTGTCCTTGAAGCCTGCGCCGGTCATAAGGCAGACAACCTTTTCATGAGGCTTGATCCAGCCCTGTTCCACCAGTGAGCGGAGCGCGGTCACAGAAACGACTGCAGCGGGCTCCACCCAAATTCCCTCTTCGAGCGCCAGCCTCCGCTGCATCTCAAACGCCTCTTCGTCAGAGACTCCGACGGCCGTCCCTTCAGAGGTTCTTATGGCTTGCAGGGCGTGTTCTCCGCTGAAAGCCACGTTGATTCCGGAGATCTTCGAATGGGCGGATGGCAGGGTTTCAATGCGCTTCAGACCCCTGCGAAACGCCTGGACCAAGGGAGAGGCGCTGAGGGATTGGACCCCGACCATTCGAGGCAGCTGCGGAATCACACCGGCGCGCTTCAACTCAAGATACCCGCGCCACATGCCTGTGAGAAGATCCCCTCCGCCCACAGGAGACGAGACAACATCAGGGAAGGCGGAAAGCTGATTTACGACCTCATAGGAAACGGTCTTCATGGACTCCAAGAGATAGGGGTTCACAGGCGCCCAGATAAAACCCGGATAATAATTGAGAGCCTTTGCAAGGTCGAGAATCATGTCTCCGGATGCCTTGGGTCCGTGGGAGAAAACCCCATCCACACAAAGGACCTTTGCTCCGGTGGCCAGGGCCTGGCGAAGCTTGGCAGGAGGCGCCCCTGGTTCAAGAAGCAGCAGGCAGGGGAGGCCGGCAGCAGCGGAATATGCGGCGATGGCGGCGCCTGCATTGCCGGATGAAGCTGTGACCACGCCCTTTGCCCTTGCTTCCAGGGCTAGGGCGGCCACAAGAGCGGCTCCCCGGTCCTTGAACGCGCCCGAGGGATTGCACCCCTCGTGTTTGAAGTAGAGATGCTTCAATCCAAGGGCAGGCCCTATTCTCCGTGAAGGGATTAAAGGCGTGCCGCCCTCTCCCAAAAAGGGGATGGGGCCGGATACCGGCATGAGAGAGCGATACCGGTCCATCCCTCTGCCGCTTCCGGCATCCTTGAGGCCGACGACAGGCGGGTCAGGATAGAGCGGTTGGAGAATGCCTTCGCAACCGGGACATCGGCCCATGGTGCCGAACGGGAGCTCTTTGCCGCATTCGGAACAGGTCACGTTTATCATTCTGGATTCCATAAAGAGTTGGCGTTCATTTCGGTGGAGAGTATAGTACGCCCCCAGGAATTCCCACAAGATTTGTTTTGAAATCTCTGCCTGACCAGTGTAAGGTTTTCGGGCCATTTTCCTCTCTCTGAAGGAAAGAGCGAATGAAGCAAAGGTTTGGACACACAGGGTTTCGCCTCCGGGTCAACTTGACGGACCGAAGGATCCTGATTGAAGAAATCCCTGAAGCCTATGCCCGCAAGTGGATGGGCGGGAGAGGCTTCAACATGGAGGTCTTCTTCAGGGAAATCCCTATGGATGCCGACCCGTGGGGACCGGAGAACCTTCTTCTTTTCGGCGTGGGGCCTGTCACAGGGACAAGTTTTCCAGGTTCTCGGATCAATATCTCCGGCAAGTCCCCTCACACCGGCTATCTGGGTGACTCCAATGCGGGCGGCCACTTCAGCGCTGAAATGAAGTTCGCAGGATTTGACCAGATCGTTTTTGAAGGGAGGGCGGACAAACCGGTCTACGTCCGGATCGTGGATCACGAGGCGGAGATCCGCGATGCGTCTCATCTCTGGAACCTGGACACCTGGGAGACCCAGTCGGCGATCCGGCGGGAGTGTCACGACCACACGGTCCAGATCGCCTGCTGCGGAACCGCGTCGGTGAACGGGGTCTCCTTCGGCAACATCATGACCAACAATGCGCGCGCCCTGGGCAGGACGGGCATGGGTGCGCTCATGGCTTCCAAGAATCTGAAAGCAGTGGCGATCAGCGGGAGCGGAGCGGTCCGGGTAGCGGAGCCTCGGAAGTTCCAAGCTCTGGTCAATTATTTCTACAGAGCCATCTTCCACCACTCCAATTTCCAGGAAAGAGGCATCACCGGCACGACCAATCTCATCCGCTTGTGCCATCAGGCGGGCATCCTGCCCACCCGGCATTTCCAGACCGGAGTATTCGACCGGTGGCTCGATGTCTCTGGCGAAACGGTTGCAGCCGATTACAACGTGAAGCGCAAGGCCTGTTTCGGGTGCGTCAATCCTTGCAGCCGTTACTATGTCATCCCCGGAGGGTTCGACGGTGAGGACCTGCGAGCCGAAGGGCCGGAATATGAAACGCTGGCCGGGTTCAGTTCACGGGTGGGAAACGCCGATCTCAAGATCACCCTGAAGTGTGCTGAGGTGGTGAACCGGGCAGGGGTGGACTCCATCACGGTGTCAGAGGTCATCTCCTGGGCCCAGGAGCTGTACCAAAAAGGCCTCCTCACCCAAAAGGACTGTGACGGTCTGGACCTGTCCTGGGGTAACGGCAGGGCCGTCTATGATTTGCTTCTCAAGATCATAAGGAATGAAGGGTTCGGGGCCATCCTCTCTAAAGGGGTCGTCCACGCTGCCAAGGCCCTGGGGATGGGCCGGGATCTTTGCATGGAGGTGAAGAACCTGGAACTCTTTCAGGCGGATGTGAGGGGTCTCAAAGCCTATGGGCTTGGCAATGCCGTGGCATCCCGTGGCGGGGATCACCAGCGTGCCGATCCCTTTTTCGAAATGTCCGGCAGGACCGAGGAGGCGAAAGAAAAGTTCGGGTCGGCCGAGTGCGCCCTCATGCAGCCCTGGCAGGGCAAAGGCAAGATGGTCCCCTGGTTCGAGGAGATGTGCGCTCTGGCGGATTCCCTGAGCTTCTGCAAAATCATCGGAATCTCCATGGAAGTGGTTCAAGAACCCATGGCGCGGGATCTGTTCCGCTTTACCACAGGGTTCGACGTGGACATCGAGGAAGTGCTCAGGATAGGGGAGAGGATCAACAATCTCGAAAGAGCGATTCTTGTACGGTACGGTCTCAGCCGCAAAGATGATTTTCTGCCCAAGAGGTTCACCGATGAGCCTCTCCCGGCCGATTCCAATCTGGCCGCAGGAATGGTTTTTGAAAACGAGCCGCTCCTGGCGGAGTATTATTCCTTCCGGGGTTGGGATGCTGAAACCGGGTGGCCTACGGAAAAGAAACTGAAAGACCTGGATCTGGGCTTTGTTGCAGAGGACCTGAAGAAGAGAGGGATTGCCTTGAAAAAGAGTCTCCGGGCTGCGGGAAAGGACAACAACGCCTGCACATCGGTCCGGTGGCCTTATCTCTCCGGGAAGCTCAGGGAGTCCTCGGCGTACATGAGAAGGTTCAGGAAGAAAGGGAGAACAGAGACACAAAGCGCGGGGGCTCAGAAGATGATGAAAAGGCGACTGGTGGTCAACGCGGAGCTCTGCACAGGCTGCAGGGCCTGCGAGATGGGCTGCTCCTTTTCCCATGAGGCTCTTTATTCGCCCGCCCTTGCGCGTCTTCACGTCGTGAAACTCGAAGACCTGGGTGTGGACAAGCCCATCACCTGCCTTCGGTGCGCAAAGGCGCCCTGTGCGGCAGCGTGCCCGGAAGATGCGATTCTTCAGGATCCCGGCACCAAGGTGGTTCGGGTGGACGCGGCAAAATGTGTGGGGTGCGGGCTGTGTGTGGAAGCCTGCGTCTCGGGGGTCATTCAACTGCATCCTGAGAAAGAGATCCCTCTCCTCTGCGACCTGTGCGGCGGTGATCCGGAGTGCGCGAAGAGATGTCCTACAGGGGCGCTGGTAGCGGTTGAAGGCCGAGACCATGCCGGCAAGAGGACGAGGGAGAAAGCAGGGATACGGACGGAAAAGCAGTTGATGAAGACCTGGAGCGCGGATCCTCTGCGGCCCGTGGACACGCCCATGGCGCCGCCCGACCCTGAAACCGGGGAACCCGTGTCTCCTCCCCTGGTTTATGGCGGAAACCCGCCGCCCCCGTTCGACAAGCGGAGGAGATCTAAGGGCTAACCACGAAAACACGAAAGGGGGAAAGCACGAAAAGGAAAGGGTATTTTTCGTGTTTTCGAAATTTCGTGCTTTCGTGATGGAATTGGGTTTTGATGACGGTTTTGCTGTTCCGGAGTCCACCGAGAGATTCTGGAATTTAGGGATTCTGGAATTTAGAGATTCTGGAATTGAGGGATTCTGGGATTCCCTAATTCGCAATTCCAGAATTCGCAATCCCAGAATCTCCTGGTTCCCTAATTCGCAATTCCAGAATTCCAGAATCCCAGAATTGGCAATTGGAGTGATCCTTGTTTTGGCAGCAGCTCGTCAACTGGATTAATCTTGGCGCCATGTACGCCCTTCTCGCCATCGGGTACAC
>JALOPA010000134.1:0-4960 GCA_025454125.1 Thermodesulfobacteriota bacterium | reverse complement strand
AAGCTCATCAACTTTGCCCACGGCGAGATTTTCATGAGCGGCGCTTTTTTCACCTGGTGGTTCATGACCGCCTTTTCCATCCCGTTCCCTGTGGCCTCTTTGATGGGGATCATGCTCGCCACGCTTCTGGGGGTGGGGGTTGAACGGGTGGCGTACCGCCCCCTCAGGGACGCCCCTCGGTTTGCGGTGGTCATCAGCGTCCTGGGCATGTCCATTTTTCTCCAGAACATGGCCCGGATCATCTGGGGAGCGGAGTTCCAGGTCTTTGAGATCGACTTCGGGATCCCTCCGGTCATGATCGGCTCCGTGGTGATTCCTTTCAAGAAGATCTTCATTCTCATCACGTCTCTATTGCTCATGGTGGGCCTGAGTCTTTTTGTGACCAGGACGTATCTCGGAAAAGCCATGCGCGCCACGGCTGCGGATCGGGAGGCGGCGGAGATGATGGGGATCAGCTCCAACGGGGTGATTGTGCTCACTTTTGTCGTAGGGTCTGCGCTCGGTGCCGTGGCAGGGATTCTCTACGCCGTCAACTACAACAGCATCGACCCCTACATGGGATTCAACGCGGGGATGAAAGCCTTTGCGGCGGCCGTGCTCGGAGGGATCGGGAACATTTACGGCGCCATGCTGGGCGGCCTGCTTCTGGGCATTTTCGAGGGGGCTGGGGCGGCCTATATCTCGTCCATGTACCGCGATGCCGTGGCGTTCGCCATCCTGATTCTCGCACTGATTTTCAGGCCCGAAGGCCTGCTGGGAGAGTTCAAGTCCGGTGAAAGACTCAAAGCTCGATGATTTGAAAGGCGGCTCTCAAGCCACGACCGGGCGCTCGGCCGAAGGCAAGGCGCCTCTGGTGACCCTGGCCGAGAAGTTCGCCCTTTCGAGGTGGACCGTCAAGATCGCGATCCTCCTCGCATGCTTGGCTGTGCCCTTTGTGGTCCAGAGCAACTATGCCATGCGGGTTATCATCTACATCTATCTTTACGTCGTCCTGGCCCTCGGGTTGAACGTGGTGATGGGGTTCACCGGGCTCCTCAACATCGGGCACGCGGCTTTTTACGCCATGGGAGCCTACACGACCGCCATCCTGATGACAGGATACGGCCTCTCCTTCTGGTGGACGGTGCCCATCGGCATGGGCCTCGGCGTGCTCATGGGCCTGGCCATCGGGTTTCCCACCCTGAGGCTGAGGGACGACTATCTGGCCATGGTCACCCTGGGGTTCGGCCAGATCGTCTACATCGTGGCGAACAACTGGATGTCTCTCACGCGGGGCCCGCGAGGGATCCCGGCCATTCCTGCGCCCAGGATCGAGCTGTTCGACTGGAAGCTCGTGATCGAAAACTACACCGGGTACTACTACCTGATCCTCTTCTTCGTGGCCCTCACGATCTACGCGTGCGTGCGGGTGAGGGATTCGAGGGTCGGCCTTGCGTGGATGGCCATCCGGGAAGACGAAGACGTGGCGGCGGTCATGGGGATCCACCTCGGCTTTTACAAAACCCTGGCCTTTGCTTTTTCGGCGGCGCTGGGCGCCCTGGCCGGGAGCTTTTTTTCCGTGTTCCAGTCTTTTGTGAGCCCCAACAGCTTCACGATCCTGGAATCCGTCGTGATCGTGACCATCCCGATCCTTGGCGGGCTGGGGAGCATCCCCGGGACCATCGTCGGCGCGGTGCTCATGATCGGGCTTCCCGAGGTTTTCAGGTCGGCGAGCGAGTACAGGATGGTGGCTGTGGGTGCGTTCATGGTTCTCATGATGATTTTCAAGCCGGAGGGGCTTTTCGGCAAGAAGCTGTTTCAGACGACGTACAAAGTGTGATCGCATGGCGCTCTTAACCGTAAACTCCTTGACCAAGCTTTTCGGCGGCCTCACGGCGCTGGACAAGTTCGATCTGCAGGTTACAGCGGGCGAAATCGTGGGAATCATCGGACCCAACGGCTCCGGAAAGACCACCTTCTTCAATGTCCTGACGGGTATGTACGCGGCCAACGGAGGGGAGATCTATTTGGAGGGGGTGAAGGACAGTCTTCTGACCAGAAAAACGCACGAGATCATCGGTTGCGGGATCTCACGGACTTTCCAGAACCAGAGACCCTTCAACAACCTCTCCGTCCTTGAAAACGTGATGGTGGGAGGCCACTGCAGGACCAAAGCAGGTGTTTTCTCCGCGCTGCTGGCCCTTCCCGGCGGACGGGTGGAGAAGCGTCGGCTCAGGGAACAGTGCCTGGAGGTCATGGGGCTTTTCGGAGATCGTCTGATCAGCATGAAGGATA
Source organism: Thermodesulfobacteriota bacterium (assembly GCA_025454125.1). Next base: position 2,686 of record JALOPA010000134.1, on the reverse strand, counting down.
GACCTGCCTGGACTCTGTCCTATGCCAATCGGAGGCGGCTCGAGATCGCGCGGGCTCTTGTCTCAGGTCCCAAACTGCTTCTTCTCGACGAGCCCACGGCAGGGATGAATCCGGCAGAGTCCATGCAGATGGTGGACAAGATTCTGGAGATCAACCAGAAGAGGGTCACGGTGCTGGTCATCGAGCATGACATGAACTTCATCAAGAGGCTCTGCAACCGGGTGGTGGCGCTGGACTACGGCCAAAAAATCGTGGAGGGCAGCTTTTCGGAAGTGAGGAATCATCCGAAGGTGATAGAAGCCTATCTTGGGAAAGACTAGCTGGTTGCTGAAAGAGAGTGACAAGTGACGAGTCACGAGTGACAAGTTTGCGTCTTTAACTCGTTACTCGTCACTCGTTACTCGTTACTGAGATTCAAAGCTTTTTCGGACGAATGAATGACTGTATGCTTAACATAAGCCATGTCACTACCCATTACGGTCCCATCAAGGCCCTCGACGATGTGAGCATCGAGGTGGGACAGAAGGAGATCGTGTGCCTTCTGGGCGGGAATGCCTCAGGCAAGTCCACGACCATGAAGACCATCCTGGGCATTGTGAGACCCACCGCAGGAACCGTGGAATTCCTGGGGGAGAGAATCGACGGGCTTCCGACCCACGTCGTGGTGAGGAGAGGCATTTCGCCGGTTCCGGAATCGCGCAGGATCTTCGGCCGCCTTTCCGTTCGAGAGAACCTGGAAATGGGTGCCTTCATGCACCGGAGACAGGGAAGCTACAAGGTCGAGGCTGAGATGGAAGAGGTGTATGCGCTTTTCCCCCGTTTGAAGGAGAGACGGGACCAGGACGGCATCACCCTGAGCGGCGGGGAGCAGCAAATGCTCGCCATAGGCCGGGCCCTGATGGCCAAACCGAAGATGATCATCATGGACGAACCTTCCATGGGCTTGTCTCCGAAGCTGGTGAATGAAGTGTTTGAAATTATCTCCAGAGTGAGTCATATTGGGATCCCGATTTTCTTTGTGGAACAGAACCTGAGAAAAGCGCTTTCCATAGCCGACAGGGGATACATCCTCAACGGAGGGCAGATCGTGCTCCAGGATTCCGCAAAGAGCCTGTTGAAAAATGAAAATGTGATCAAAGCGTATTTGGGAGAGGAATAGCGGAATTATGGAATAATGGAACAATGGGAAAACCGCTGATTTCAAGATCTTCCAATATTCCATCATTCCGGGAAGTTCGAAAACGAATGTCGGGCGGGAAAGGCGTGGAGCGATGGGCAAATACGATATTACGAACCACATAGAAAAGGAGGACGGCATGAAAAAGGGAATTCTGGTTGCGGGACTGGCGGTGTTGTTCGGGGTGGCTTTCTTCGCTCCTGCCATGGCGCAGGACACCATCGGCATAGGGCTCTGCGCTCCCATGAGCGGCGGGGCGGCTTCCTGGGGCAAGAAGGCCGAATCAGGAACGATCTTTGCCATTGAACGGATCAACGCAGCGGGAGGCGTCAAGGCAAAGGGCGAGGCAAAAGCTCGCATGCTGAAGCTGATCGAAGTGGCGGATGACAAGAACGACCCAAGAGAGGGGGCAGCCATTGCCCAGCGGTTTGTGGACAATGCGCAGATCCTGGCCATGGTCGGCCCGGTCACCAGCACGGTGGCACTGGCCGGGGCGCCCATCCTGAACAAAGCGGGACTCGTCCAGATTGCCATCGGAGCAACAGCGCCGGCTTACACGGACGCAGGCCCTTACTCCTTCAGAGTGGTGCCTACGGACACCTTCCAGGGGCGGTTCATCGCCAAGTGGGCAACGGGCCAGAAGAAGTGGAACAAGTATGCTACCATCTACGTGAACGACGACTACGGCCGCGGCTTGAATGATGTGTTCAAAACGGCGATGAAGGAACTGGGCATGCCTGAAGGCGCCATCGTGGCCTCCGAGGCCTATCAGCCGAACGACACGGATTTCACGGTGCAGCTCTCCAAGATCAAAGGGCTGAAAGCCGAAGCGCTTTTCATTGCCGGCCACTACAAGGAAGGCGCCTTGATCGCTCGCCAGGCTCAGGAATTGGGGCTGAACGTTCAAATCCTCGGCACCGACGGGATCGGGCACCCCGAGTACATCAAGGTCGCAGGCAAGGCAGCTGAGGGGACGGTTTACTCAGGCTACTTCTCTCTCGAGGACCAGAGACCCTACATCCAGAAATGGGCGACGGAGTTCAAGACGAAGTTCCAGACCGATCCCGGGCTTGTCGAAGGCCTGGCCAATGACTGCGTCGAGCTGATCGCCAAGGCCGTTGAAGTGGGCGGCGCCAACCGCGAGGCGATCGCCAAGACCCTGGCCGGCATCGGGACGGCTTCACCCGCCGTGATGGGCGCCCTTGGAGAGAACAAGTTTGACGCCAACGGCGACATGGTGCGCGACATGCTCATGTATGTCGTGAAAGACGGGAAAGCGGTGCTGGTCAAGTAAATGAAGAGATCCTAAGATCTCTGAAAAAGACAAAGCATTGGAGGGATGGACTCTTATGAGTTTTACCATCTCTCCAATGCTTTTTTGATCGATGCGGGCAGACGATCGAAAAAGGCGCTGTTCGCAGGTTGGTCAAGAACGCTCAGATACAAGGCGCTCCTATGGGTGACGAGTAACAAGTAATGAGTAACGAGATTAGAATATAGACTTGTCAC
>JALOPA010000133.1 GCA_025454125.1 Thermodesulfobacteriota bacterium | reverse complement strand
CAGATTGCTCCGTGGGAAACAACCGCCGCAGATCCAAGGTCTGAGAGCCCAATCACCTGCGACATTCAGAAAGGACCGTGCACAGAAGAGCTGGCAGGCCTGGCCGTTTCCCTGGACATCCTGCCCAAGCCGGTCAGGGCCATGAAGGACCTCAAGTTCCAAGTCACCCTCACAGGCGAAAAGAGAACCGGTGTCCCCTACATCGACCTGGGCATGCCTGGAATGGATATGGGTCCCAATCGGGTGGAACTCAAACGTGTGAAGGACCATGTGTTTGAAGGGCAGGGGGTCATTGTTCGGTGCCCCAGTGGACGGAGAACCTGGAAAGCCACCGTCACGCTGCCTGAAGCCGGCAAAGTCGAGTTTGTCTTCGATGTCATCTACTGACCCGCTCTACCTTGTTTTCCTGGTCACAGGCTTCACCGTGGGGTTCGGCCACTGCATCGGCATGTGCGGGCCGATCGTGGTCTCCCTTTCTTTGAACTTGAAAGGGAAGAGCGTCCTCATTCCCCACCTTCTTTACAACGCAGGAAGGATCATCACGTATGCAGTCCTTGGGGGCTTGGCAGGTGTCCTGGGGTCGTTCACTCTTCTGACCTCCTCCATCGTCAGCCTTCAGAAGGGAGCGCTCATCTTTGCCGGGGCCCTGGTGCTCCTCATGGGGCTGGCGATGGGAGGCTGGATTCCTTTTGGACGGATCTTTGGAGATGCCGATGCTGGGAGCAGCGTTCTCTCAAAGTGGTTTCACCGGCTTTCTGCCGCCAATTCACCGGTCGTGTACCTTCCGCTTGGTTTGCTCCTCGGTCTGCTTCCTTGCGGCCCGGTGTACACGGCGCTCATCGCAGCAGCAAGAGCGGGAATGGGCGCGGCAAGCGCACTGGACGGATTCTTTTCAGGAATGGGTCTCATGGTCGCCTTCGGTATCGGGACCGTCCCAGCCCTACTGCTCGTGGGCAAGCTGGCCGGATTCGGCTGGCTGAAATCCAGAAGCCTGATTTACAAGATCAGCTCTGCCCTGATGGTCCTTGTGGGAGTTTATTTCATCATCCAAGGGATTCGCTACTAGCCGGAGCCCGGGTACGTGGTCAGGTCTACGACCAGTTTTACCCTTTGTCCGTTTTCAACGGGAGAGACATCTGATTCGCGCTGGCGCTCGATCAGGGAGATCATGTCCCGGCTATGGGGCCGACAAAAACCCCACGCCCTTTTAAAGCCGCGCTTCCTGGCCGCCTTCAGGATCAGATCCAAAAGCTTGGCTCCAACCCCCTGCGCCTGCCAGGCGTCCGCGATGGTGATGGAGACCTCGGCCTCGATAAGGTCCGGATCGCCGAAGTAGCGCGCAAGACCGATGACTTCGCCGCTGCCCTCCGGGTCGGTTAGCGCCACGAGAACCATGTCCCGATCATAGTCGATCTGGGTCAAGCGGGCGACAAATCGCTCATCGAAATCCTCGAAACGGTGAACGAGCTTGCCGAGACGGCTCTTTTCGGACAGGGCGACGAAGAAGTCCATCAATCCGGGAGCATCCTCCGGGCGGATCGGCCGCACCAGAAGCCTGCCCTTGTCGCCGCTCTGGAGTTCTTCCACATATTCCTCGGGATAGGTGCTCAACGCCATGTGCCAGGGCGCAGGCTTGGCAGAGGGCCCAACCACGACCCTCGCATCCAGAGCATAAGCACCGTCCGCGGTGGCCAGAAGCGGGTTGATGTCCAATTCGCGGATTTCAGGGAAATCGGTGACCAATTGGCTCAGCCGGATCAGGATCTCCTCAAGCATGTCCAGATTGGCGGCGGTTTGTCCTCGATAGCCTTTGAGCAGTTTGAAGATCTTGGTGGAGTCGAGCATCCTTCTGGCCAGGAGCCGGTTCAAGGGAGGCAGCCCCACGGCGCGATCCTGAATGATCTCGGTCATCACTCCTCCCATGCCGAAGACGAGCACCGGACCGAAATCAGGGTCCAGCTTGCTGCCCAGAATGACCTCATAGCCTTTTTCCCTCACCATCTTCTGGATGGTGACGCCCCCGAAATGCTCGCCGGGCGCTCGTGTGCTGACGGCTTCCTGAATCTGAAGAAAGGCGTCGATCACGTCGTCCGCATTCCGCAGATCGAGCCGGATACCGCCCACATCCGACTTGTGGGTGATGGTGTGAGAGTGGATCTTGGCGGCCACAGGGTAGCCGATCTGCCTTGCGAGCTGGACGGCATGCACAATGCTCTCGGCCACATAAGTCTCGTTCGCAGGGATGCCATAGGCTCTTAGCAGACCCTTGGATTCGAATTCCGTCATGAGGGTTCGCTGTGAACCGAGCACGCTGTCCAGCAGCGATCGCGCGGCCTGCCGGTCCACGGTGATGGCGGTGCGCGTGGGTCTGGGCACCTCGGTGAGCATCTTGAGGCTCCGCTGATACTCGTAGAGATAGTGAAAGGAGCGGGCCGCCGATTCAGGGGATGAAAAGACCGGGAAACCGTTCTGGGCGAGCAGGTTTCGCCCGGCGTCAGCCTGCTCCCCTCCGGGCAGCACCACGAAGATGGGCTTATTCGTGGTCACCTTCTCGGAGACCAGGAGCTCGGCGAAGCGGGCAGGGGGAAACAGGCCGTTGGGGATGAAGATGACCGATATGGCGTCGATTTCCTTGGCCTTGGCGCAGGCGGCGATGAGTTTGGGAATGTTCTCGAATTTCATAGCCCCTGTAAAGTCAATGGGGTTGCCGTGGCTCCACAGGGGCGGGCAATGCTGGTCGAGTTCCCTGAGGGTTTCGGGCCTCAGCTTGGCAGGCTCCAGGCCGCACTCGACCAGATAATCGGCCATCATCACTCCCAGGCCGCCGGCCCCGGTGATGATCGCCATGTTCGGCCCCTGGGGCAGGGTCTGCTTGTCCAGCAGGTCGGCACAGCTGAACAGGTCCACCAGCATATTGGCCCGGATAATGCCGGCCCTCTTGAAGGCCGCATCGTAGACCAGGTCTTCACCGGCCAGGGCTCCGGTGTGGGACTGGGCCGCCGCAGCACCGGCGTGAGATCGTCCGCTTTTGAGAACGATGATGGGTTTGATACGGCTGACGGCCCGAGCGGCGCTCAGGAACTTCCGGGTCTCCTTCAGACCTTCTATGTAGAGGAGGATGCTGCTCACGTCCCGGTCACTGCCGAAGTAATCGATGAGATCCGCGAAATCCACGTCGATCATAGAGCCCACGGAAATGAAGTGGCTGAACCCGATGCTTTCCCCCAAGCCGTAGTCCAGAACCGTGGAACACATGGCGCCGCTCTGGGCTGCGAAGGCCACCCGGCCTCTGTGGGGCATGGCGTGAAAGAAACTGGCGTTCAGGTTGATAGCGCCCACGGAAAGACCCATGCAGTTCGGCCCCAGGAGCCGGATCCTGCCTTTGGATGCCGCGGCCCGGATTTCTTCCTCGATCGCGGCGCCTTCGGCTCCGATTTCCTTCCCCCCGGCCGAGTAAATGATGGCGCTGCCCACGGCGGCGGCACTGCATTCTGCGATTACCGAGGGACCAGCCGCAATAGGGGTACAGAGCACGGCCAGGTCGATCGGCTTGCCCACGGCCCCTATGGATGGGAAAGCGGGAAGTCCCAGGATTTGCTCTCGCCTGGGGTTGATCGGAAAGATGGGGCCTTGAAACCCCCCGGATTTCAAGTTCTCCAGCACCACACATCCCACGGTTCCGGGACGATCCGTTGCCCCGACCACCGCCACGGATTGGGGACTCAATAACTTGTTCAGGTTATATTGGCTCATGTTCTTCTCCTTGATCTTAATGCAAGCCTATTGTCGAAACCAAGAGAGACCAAACCCGATTATCGATTATCGAACAAGGTTTACCCGCCTTCGGCGGCGCCAGAGGCGACCAGGGAATCTCGAATGATGAAGTTACCCCCTCCTGCAGTTGCCTTCGGAGTTCGATATTTCAGCGGTAGCCTGCGCATTCCGCCCAGGTCTGAGGCGACAAGCAAACCTCTCCACGAGGTACTGCGGAGGGTGGATATTCTGCGGTTCGCCTTTGGAGTTCTTTGATGCTTTCACAAAAAGCCCGAAAACGCTCTTTGCTGTCATTCCCGCGGAGGCGGGAATCCAGTCTTTACAAGGGTTTCTGGACTCCCGCCTTCGCGGGAGTGACGGCCTGGGGGGCTTTTTACGAGGCCATCAAGTTCTTTGCATCCTGCACATAAGTTAAAGTCAAAGACTCTAAAGCGTACAATATACAGGAATTCACAAAAATGGACCAGAACGGGCAAGAGGAGCAGGCCCAGCGGGCACGAATAGGTTTGCACAACGATCGATACGAAGCTAATATGATCCACAACCGGACTGACCGTCAAGGCATGCGCTGTGCAGCAGCCGTGCATGGGAAGGCCCTATGGGCAAGAACCTTATCTCGTTCCGCGATTTCTCCTTAGAAACCAAAAAAAGGAAAGGGATTGAGCCATGGCAGAGAGCACCCCGGCAAAAGAAGTGAAACATCCGATGCTTGACCCTATCGCAGGCATGCGCCTGAAGAAGGGAAAAATCGTCACCGCTGAAGAGGCGGTCCAAATTATACGTGACGGCGACACGGTTGTGACGGCAGGCTTCATCGGCGCAGGCTTTGCAGAGGGCATTGCGATACAGCTTGAAGAGCGATTCCTGAAGACCGGATCACCGAGAAATTTGACCCTGGTGTATCCGGCGGGACAAGGAGACGGGAAAACCAAAGGCCTGAACCACTTTGCTCATGAGGGCCTGGTGGGAAGAGTCATCTGCGGACATACAGGGCTCACTCCCCGGCTGGGCGAGTTGATCCATGCCAACAAGATTTTCGGGTACAACATTCCCATGGGCGCTCTGGTTCAACTCTTCAGGGATATCGCCGCCGGCAAGCCGGGGAACCTGACCCATGTCGGCCTTGGGACCTTCATCGATCCCAGGATTGACGGCGGCAAGCTCAATGAACTCACCAAATCAAAGGGAGACGATCTCATCACTTTGATCACCATCGGCGGAAAGGACTATCTCTTCTACAAAGCATTCCCCATCCACGTGGCCCTCCTGAGGGGCACGACCGCAGATCCGGACGGCAACATTACCATGGAAAAAGAGGCCCTCACCCTGGACGGGCTTTCCATGGCCATGGCGGCCAGGAACTCGAACGGGTTCGTGATCGTGCAGGTCGAAAGGATAGCGGAGCGTGGAACGCTCAATGCCCGTCAGGTCAAAATCCCCGGTATCCTGGTCGACTGCGTGGTGGTGGCCAAACCCGAACACCACTGGCAGACCTTTGGGGAGCCCTACAGCCCGGCATTCAGTTGCGAAATCAAAATGCCCATGCAGACCGTCCCTCCCATGGACATGAGCGGCCGCAAAATCGTCGTCAGACGAGCGGCGTTCGAACTGAAACCGAACAGCATCGTGAACCTCGGTATCGGCATGCCCGAAGGGGTCTCTGCGGTGGCCAACGAAGAAAGAATGCTGGAACACGTCACCCTCACGGCGGAATCCGGCATGATTGGAGGGCTTCCGAGCGCGGGATTAAATTTCGGGGCGGGCATCAACATCGATGCCCTCATCGACGAACCCTATCAGTTCGACTACTACGACGGAGGAGGGCTCGATATCGCGTTTCTGGGTGCTGCAGAGGTGGACCAGGAAGGAAACGTGAACGTAAGCAAGTTCGGCCCGCGATTTGTCGGTCCGGGCGGATTCATAGACATCAGCCAGAATTCCAAGAAGGTTTGCTTTGTGGGGATGTTTACCGCGGGGGGACTCAAAACTTCCGTGAAAGACGGCAAGCTGCAGATTGACCAGGAGGGCCGGGAGAAGAAGTTCGTCCGGCAGGTGGAGCAGAAGACCTTCAGCGGCCGGCATGCGGCGAAAAAGAAACAGCCGGTTCTGTATATCACCGAGCGCTGCGTCTTCTCCCTGTGTGAAGAAGGCCTGGAGCTCGTCGAAATCGCTCCCGGGATCGACCTGGAAACCCAGATCCTGCCCCTCATGGGATTCAAACCAATCATGCGCAAACCTCTGAAACTGATGGATCCAAGAATATTCCAGTTGCCGGCCATGGGCCTCAAGGCCGACCTCCTGACCATACCGCTGGAAGAGCGGTTCACTTACCAGTCGGCAGACAATGTCTTCTTCATCAACCTCGAAAACTATTATGTGAAAAGCAGTGAAGACATTCAGCGCATGAAAGAAATCGTGGAGGG
>JALOPA010000768.1 GCA_025454125.1 Thermodesulfobacteriota bacterium | reverse complement strand
GTTCTACACGCTTCAGGAAAACGGCTATATCCCTGAAGATGTGGCGGACAAGATGGTGGCGGCAGTCGGGTTCAGGAACCTTGTGGTTCATGAATACACGAGGGTGGACCTGGAAGAGGTCTACAGGATATCTCAGGGAAATGTCGATGACCTCATCGAGTTCCTTCAGCCTCTCCTCAGGCGAGCCGGCCTGGCGCAGGCGTAAGAGGCAGACGGGCAAATCTGAGCATTGCGCCCCCTCGCCTTCCCCTTCAGGCTGAGGGTTCAAATCACGATCCAGCAGGACAACCTCTAGAACAGGCGAGGGAAGAGATAAGGGTCTTTCGGCGGATCGATCTTGGTGATTCGCTCAGCCTGGATCAGAGGAAACGTGAGGTCCCCGACCTTTTTCAAGCCAAGGACGCCTTCCACGCTCACCCAGGTGTCCTGCTCAAAGGAGTCGTCCTCCTCGTGGGAGACCAGGGCGCCTGCAGGCAGCGCATCCGCGGCGCAGCAGACAATAAGAAATCGAAAGACGAGGCTATGCCCGGGGGGAACTGTCTCGTCCCTGTACACCATCCCCTTTGTGGTGATTTTTCTACCCTCATAGGCCTTGAAGTTTTGCAGGATGTCCAGGAGCGTGACGCGGGGATTGTCGCCATCAACGATCGCCGGACCGCCCGCAGCAAACCGCTCGATGTAGGCCGGTTCAGAAAGCCGGTTTTTGAGAGCATGGGAACCCAGCGTCTGCTCCTGCGCGGCCATCACGTAGATCAGGGGAAGAATCAGGACCGCGAGCCGAATCCCCGTTACTGCAATCATGCTCCCGGATTGAAGCGGGCGGCCAGACAAAAAGAGCGCCGCTGCAAAAAGTAGCAACACCGCAAACGCCCACAGGAGCAAAGCCCAGAAGTCGGGCCTGAGAAAAGCCTGGTAGCGTCCCGTGAGGAGCAGCCACAACAGGGCGCCCGCCCAAACCAGGTAGGCCCCTGCAGCCCACCATCTTCTTGTGCTGTAGCCAATCTCTCTCACGATAGAACCCATCGAACGTACCTATCGAAGAGGAGCATGAGCCCAAAGACGGCGACAAGGGTTGTTCCTGCCACAAGCAGGATCGCCCTTTTTCTGAAAACCCCAAGGTACATGAAGATCAGCTTCAGGTCCAGCATGGGGCCGAGGACCATGAAGGCCATCTGCGCAGATCGGGGCAGGGATACGTGAAAAGAGGCCGCCACGAACGCATCCGCTTCCGGGCATGCTCGATCAGTTCCTTTAACTGGGCAGGCTTGGGTTCCTTGCCCTCGATTTCAATCGGCACCTGCTTGAGACCGTAAGCGTGGGCAAAATATCCCCAGGCCGGGTGAAAAACGATGAACTGAAGTCCCTGTTTGCCTGTCAAAATGCCTCTCAACTCCCCATCCAGGTCCACCAGCATGGTCATGAACGCCTTGTAGTTGGCTTCATAAACCGAGTGATGGGCCGGGTCAACCTCCTGCAGTGCCGTCAGGATATTGCGGGCCTGTACCACGACGAGTGGCGGAGACAGCCAGATGTGGGGATCGAGGGTGCCGTGGTGCCTATGGCGAAATAGATTCTCGCCTTTGAAATGGCCGCCATCTGTGCCGGTTTGGGCTCGTAAATGTGCGGGTTGGCGCCCGGCTCCACCATGACCTGGACATCGACCAGATCCTTGGCAATCTGTTCCACAAAGAACTTCTGGGGAACAATGCTGACAAATACCGTTGTCTTATCGGCAGCAGAAACACTTAGGATTGAAACAAAGCTCATCAGGAAACAAAGACAAAAAACTTTCAGCAGATTACGCAACATCATCCATCTCCTTTTTACTTGATTGGTGTAAGAATCGCGGTCCCCCCGGACCTCTCCTTCTGGAGGCTGAGGTCTGAGCCCAAAGGCATTTCCCCACCAGAGAGCAGAATGCCGTCGGGCACATGGGGACAAATAAATGGAAGGGAAATCAGCAGGAAGGAGGTGCCCTGGGATATCCTTTTAAGAAGGCGATACGGTCCGGAATCGTATGACCATACTGGGGCTTTTTCAGTTGCAGCTCTTGCCGCGGAATCCCGGCTTGAGCAGGAGGAAGACCCTGCCCCTGTAACAATTGAGCGAAAGTCTGGCAGATCGGACAAGTGTAGCAGCCGTTGTCCTGCGACCGGTTTATCACTACTCGATGGTTTTTCGCACCCTCGGCGTGCAGATCGTTGTCCTGAAAGCATAAAGGTGCGCTAGTTCCATGTCCCGCGTGGTGAGTGTTGCAGGACCCATGGGAGTGATCACATGATGCGAGATGCAAACCATGAGCGAGGGGTGACAGCGCCAGAAAGAATGCCGCCATCATGCAAAAAGCTTGGCCCCCTATCGTATAAAACCGTCTCATAATCAAGGCTTCTTAATTCAAAAAAACATACCTACTTCGGCTACCGCTAATGAACCATCTCGCCGCAAGCAGCGGGGGTTCCTCTGTCATCCCGTGCTTGACAGAGCCTGCCCCGTACTTGATACGGGGTAATCCAGCCCGCACGGATTCCGGCTTCCGCCGGAATGGCGGCAACCGCGGTAAGCCGCGAGGAATGAACCCGTAGTGATTCAAATGTTTTTGAAGTCTAGCGGCCCCGACGTCTGTGTCAACTGCTATTACGATACTTCTCTGCAAAGGGCGAGGGCAAACAATGGCCTCCGGCGCTCAAACTGGTAAGAAAGCTTCTGTTGGCTGCAATAAATCCGGAGCCTGATCCGTCTTTCAGATTATCCATGGACAAGGAAACCTGGCAGAGCAAGGCAGTCGCCTTTGTTGTCGAAGAAAGGGAAAAGCTGGTCAGCTATGTGCGCCGCCTCATCGACGACGCCGCTGACCGCGATGGGGAGGACATTGTGCAGGATATCATGCTCAATATTTTCAACAGGTCCGACGTTTCAGAACCGATCGAGCATTTGACTGCTTACCTTTACCAGTCCCTCCGGAATCGGGTGACCGATTATCTGAGAACAAGGAAGGAGACCCTGTCCCTGGATGCGGAGTTCTCTGAAGGGAGTGACCCTCGACTTTCGGATGTATTGCGTGACGCAGGATGCGATCCGGAGAACGAGGAATTGAGAGTCGACCTTCGGCACCTGCTCTTCGCTGCCCTTGACACCTTGGAGGAAGATCAAAGAGCGGTGGTGATCGCGACGGAATTCGACGGGCACCCCCCGCTGGCTCCTCTGGGGTTGATTTCTGCAAATGAAAGCGGTATGAACAGCGCACCGTGAGCCCGGAATCAGGGGGATGAGCACTGAGGATT
>JALOPA010000132.1 GCA_025454125.1 Thermodesulfobacteriota bacterium | reverse complement strand
GAGCATGAGGACCGAGCCTGCCATGGTGAAAAGAAAGAACTTGATGGCGGCGTAGATCTTTCGTCCCCCGCCCCAGATGCCGATCAGGAAGTACATGGGGATCAGCATCAGTTCCCAGAACACGTAGAAGAGGAAGAAATCCAGGGCCACGAAGGCGCCGATCATGCCGGTCTGAAGAAGGAGAAGGAGAAGGTGGTATTCCTTCACCCGCTGCTCGACGGCCGACCAGGAAGAGAGGATGACGACGGGCCCCAGGAGAAGAGTCAGCTCCACGAGGAGGAAGCTGATCCCGTCTATCCCGATGCTGTAATAGATGGTGAGGCCCCCGATCTCGAACCAGCGTGCCCTGAGCTCCGTGAACTGCATCTCGTAGAGGTTGGGATCGAACTCGAAGAACAGGATAATGCCCAGCAGGAGATCCGCAACCATGGTCCAGAGGGAGATGCGCCGGATCGCAGCGTGCGACTCCGAGGGGGAAAGAAGGACAAAGAGCGCTCCCACCAGGGGGATGAAAAGAATGATTGTTAAGAGCCAGTTCTCCACGTCACCATCCTATCAGCGTAAGCCGAAATGAACACAAAGCACCACCAGCACACCGATCACCATGTACAAGGCATAGGTTTGAACCTGTCCGGACTGCATTCTCTTCCAGAGCTCGGCCCAAATCTTGGTCACGCTCCCGACTCCGTTGACCGTGCCGTCCACAATCCCCACATCGATGAATCGAAACAGGACCTTGTCGGAGAGGAGCTTCAAAGGATCGATGATCAGGGCCTTGTAAATCTCATCCACCCAGTACTTGTTCAGGCTCGCCTCGTAGAAGAGGTGCATGTTTTCGGCGAGCGCCTTGATCTTGTCCGTATGCGAGCGGTACAGGATAAAGACGACCACGATGGCCGTCGCGGCAATGGCCACGGAAAGAGCCATGAGGCCATACTCCAGGGCATGGCTGAAGGCGTGGGCCCCTGCCTCGTGCACGGCGGGCCACATGGGTTCGAGCCAGTGCTCAAACAGAGCGCTCCCGCCAAGAGCCTTAGGCCAGTTGAGGAATCCGCCGAGCACGGAGAGCACGGCCAGGATCACCAAGGGAAGGGCCATGGACCAGGGGGATTCGTGGACATGGTGTTCCACGTCGTGGTCCATGCGGCTCTTGGTCATGAAGGTCATCATCATGAGCCGGGTCATGTAAATCGCGGTGAGCCCTGCAGCCACCAGCCCGACCACGTACACCACCGTGTTGAAGGTTGCCGCGTGGACCGAGTTGGAAAAAGCTTTCCAGAGGATCTCGTCTTTTGACACGAAGCCTGCAAAGGGGAAGATCCCTGCGATCGCAAGCCATGCGGCGAACATGGTCTTGTAGGTGATGGGCATCTTGGAAGAAAGCCCTCCCATTTTCCTCATGTCCTGCTCCCCGGAAAGGCCGTGGATCACGGAACCGGCGCCGAGGAAGAGGAGAGCCTTGAAAAACGCATGGGTGGTGAGGTGGAAGATGCCTGCGGCAAAAGCGCCCACACCCATGGCCGTGAACATGAAGCCGAGCTGGCTCACGGTGGAGTAGGCTAAAACTTTCTTGATGTCGTTCTGCGTGAGACCGATGGTGGCGGAGAAGATGGCCGTGGCGATTCCGACTCCCGCCACAATGGCGAGCGCTTCCGGGGTAAGCACATAGAGAAAGCTCATGCGGCCGATCATGTACACGCCGGCCGTCACCATGGTGGCCGCGTGGATCAGGGCGGAAACAGGGGTAGGGCCTGCCATGGCGTCAGGGAGCCACACGTAGAGAGGAAGTTGAGCGGATTTTCCGGTGGCGCCCACAAAGAGGCAAAGACCGATGAAGGTCGCAATGGAGACACCCAGGAGCGAGCCCTTGGTCAGGAACTCCGCATTCACGGGATCCGCCATCCAGGTCCTCATGCCGTAGAAGTCGAGCTGGCCGGTGAAGAGGAAAAGGGTGAAGATGCCGACCAGGAATCCGAAGTCTCCGATACGGTTCACGATAAATGCTTTTTGGCCGGCAATGGCCTTTTCTTCATCCTCGTACCAGAACCCGATGAGGAGATAAGAGCAGAGGCCCACGCCTTCCCACCCCACGAACATGAGCAGGATGTTGGCGCCCATGACCAGGATGAGCATGGAAAAGGTGAAGAGGTTCAAGTAGGCAAAGAACCGGGCAAAGGCGTGGTCGTGGCCCATGTACCCCGTGGAGTAGATGTGGATCAGTCCGCCGACGCCCGTCACCACCAGGCACATCACGGCCGAGAGACGGTCCAGCACCAAGCCGAAGGGCGCGGAGAGGTCTCCGGCCACGATCCACTCAAAAGCTTCCTGATGCAGGTAAGATCCCACAGGCAGGGACATGAGATCGAAGAAACCCCACACGGAGAAGACAAAGCTCCCGGCCACGGTCAGGCAGGAAACCCAGTTCACGACGGTGCGGGGAAGTCTTTCCCTGTAAAGGAGCCAGCCGATCCCGTTAAACAGGAATCCCAGGAGAGGCAGAAGCGGGATCCAAACGAGATAAGCCCGTGTTACAGCAGCGATGTGAACCGCGTGTTCCATTCAATCACCATCTCATCACATTGAGCTCATCCAGGTTCACGGTTTCCTTGTTGCGGAACAGAGCCAGGATGATGGCCAGTCCAGCAGCCACTTCGCAGGCGGCCACCACCATGACCAGGAAGACAAAAACCTGGCCGGTCGTGTCCCACCGGTAATAAGCAAAAGCCGCAAAAGCGAGGTTCACGGAATTGAGCATCAGCTCGATGCTCATGAAAACGGTAATGGCATTTCGACGGACCAGAGCCCCGATCATGCCGATCCCGAAAAGAACCGCGGAAAGAGCAAGAAAGTGATCGAGTCCAATGACGATGGGGCTCATCGGGAGCCTCCTTCCTCAGGGCTTTTCCTGGCCAGGAGCAGCACGCCGACGATGGCCGCCAGAAGCAGAATGCTCGCCGCTTCAAAGGGAAGGAGGTAGCGCGAAAAGAGGTCCCTCCCTACGGAGGCGGTGGTTCCGAACTCCTCCAACTGGGTCAGTCTGGCCTGGACCGCTGTTCGAATGAACGCGGCAATGTCCGCCCGGTTCAGCTCTTTGAAGCCTGCCGGCGCACTGAGCTGAGCCAGAGTCCACTGGCGGTTGAGCCCTGCAAGCAGAGCCTTTCTGAGGGCTTCGATCCTGTCCGGCGCCATGGAGCGGAAGGGCTCGGGCCACTGGGCCTTGGCCAGGGTTTCCGGCTTGGACAAGGCCGTCAGGGCCTGCCTGGCCAGCTGAACCTTGTCGCTTTCCGAAAGAGGTTCTTTCTGGGGCGCCACGTTCAATTCCGCGCGCCGGGCTCCCAGGTCGAGCATGAACGCGGCCATTCGCTCCGGCTGCTCTCTCTGAAGGAGAAAAGCGCCTCTTTGGGCCGAAGGGTTGCTCAGCGAATGGGCCACGCCGATCAGGACGAGGACCACGCCCAGGGCCAAGGCGACAGCCAGGGCTTTGCCCGGCTTGGGCTTGACCCTCATGAGCTGTTCCTGGTCCAGCCGGATCAGCATGATGATCATGATGAACAGCACCAGGACCGCGCCCGCATAGAGAAGAACCTGGAGGGCGGCCAGGAAATGCGACTCCAGGAGCACGTAGAGGACGGCGACTCCGAAGAAGCACAGCACCAGGTACAGGGCGTTGATCACCGGATTGCGGTGGAGCACCACCATGAGAGCCGACGCCACGGTGGCGGCGGCGGTCACGAAAAAGGCAATGGCGTATATCCAGTCTGCGAGCATCTTACCAGTCCAGGAGCTGTTTCTTGGTCATCACAAAATCGTTGGTGGTGTACTTGCACAGGAGCATGTCCTGGGTGTCCATGAGAATCGCGTTGCACGGACAGGCTTCTACGCACATCCCGCAAAATACGCATCGGAAAAGGTCTATTTCAAACACGGCCGGGTATTTTTCGACGGCCGGATCGTCACTCTCTCCTGCCACGATGTGGATGCACTCCGAAGGGCAGATGGTGGCGCAGCACATGCAGGCCACGCACTTCTCGCGGCCGTCCTCCCGCTTGTTCAGACGGTGGCGTCCCCGCCAGCGCTCGGAGATGGGCCTCTTCTGCTCCGGCCACTGGAAGGTGACCACTTCCTGCTTGAGGAACGTGTTCAGGCCGGGAGTCTTCCGGATGACCCAGCTGACCCCGGGAATGAACCCCAGGAGATTGGCCCAGAAGTGCCGGGTGGTGATTCCCATGCCGCGGCCGACTTCCGGGTAATAGACCCTTTCCCATGGGGTGTATTTTCTAGGTTTCTTCCCCATCAGACCCACCCTCGCCACACGGCCAGGAACGCGCCCGTGGCAATGATATTCAGAAGAGCGAGAGGCAGGATCATCTTCCACCCGATCTTCATCAGCTGATCGTACCGCACCCTGGGATAGCTCCACCGGATCATGAAGAGCATGTAGATCCAGGCACAGAGGAACACGGTGAACTTGGCGCCCTGGAGCAGGGCGATCAGAATTCTCAAGACATTGAGGCCGAGGGTCTGGGCGAGCCACGTGCCGGCCCACGCTCCGGACCACTGCCAGAAATGATAACCCTGTCCGTCGATCCAGGGAATCTGCCATCCCCCGAAGAAGAGCACGGTGAGCAGAGCCGAGAGGAGAATCATCTCCACGTACTCGGCAAACAGGAACATGGTGAACTTGAGGCTCGAGTACTCCAGGAAATAGCCGGCAATGATCTCGCTTTCCCCCTCCGGCAGGTCAAAGGGGATCTTCTTGATCTCCGCCATACCGCAGGCCAGAAAGAGCAGGAACGCGGGAAACTGGGTGACGATGCCCCACAGGGGGATGATCCCGAAAAGGAGCCGGCCCTGCTGTTCCACGATGGTGTTCAGGGACATGCTCCCGTAGACCATGAAGACCCCGACGGCCGTGAGGCCCAGGGCAACTTCATAGCCGATCATCTGGTTGGCGGCCCGGAGCGCTCCCAGGAAACTGAACTTGTTGTTGGAGGCGTAGCCTGCGAGAAGGACCCCGTAGACCCCGAGGCTCGCGATCCCGAAGACAAAGAGCATGCCCATGTCCAGGTCGGCGACGATGAAGTAGAGGGTGTAATCGGAGAGGTGAAGCGCGTCGCCCGGGAAAAAGGAACCGATCAGCCAGAGGCTCTCCGCCGGGATGTCTTTCCACTGGATGTGGAGAGGCCCGACAAAGGGCACCACGCAGAACACGACGAAGGGGATGAAGAGGCAGATCATGGGACCCAGGGTGTGGAGCACCCGGTTCGCCCCTGCAGGGACAAAGTCCTCCTTCATGAACATCTTCACCGCGTCGGCGATGGGGTGGAGGAGACCGATGAGCGTGATGTTGGTGCCGAAGAGACGGATGTTGGCGCGATTGGGGCCGATCCGGTCCTGGATCATGGAGGACAGCTTCCGCTCAACCCAGGTGCAGAGGCCGGCCAGGTTGGCCACGCCCGCGAAGATCGCGACAGCCCAGATTGCGGATACGACCATCTGAAATAGTATGTCGAGCGTCATCCTCTGTCCCTCAAGTCCTTACTCACCCGCTTTTTGCGCGGCAGCCAGCAGCTTGCCGATGATGTCCGAATGGCTCAGAGCCTGGCCCTTGGGTTTCAGGGCAGGCGCATAGCTTTGCGACAGCCCCATGAAGTTCACGACGGTCCCGGCGGCCTCTGCGTAGGACGCAGCAGGCAGGGCCACCTTTGCGGCCTTTACGGCAGGAGTCACAGAAGGGGAAACCACAATGGCCGGCGCAGGAAACCCCTCGGGCAGAGGCGCGGACCCGAGGGTCTCGAAAAGAACGACCACGGCCGATTCATCGAGTCCCGTGTCCGGATCCAGGGGTTCGGTGATCCCCAGGTCCGTGAGCCCTTTGGTGTTCGCGTTCCTGTCGCTCCGGCGCAGGATGCTGTCTTCCCACCCGGGAGCCCCTGTGTTGAGCATCACCTTGGCTCCCAGGCTCTCCTGAAGGGAGAGAAGGGCTTTCCCTTCTTCAAGGGAGAGGCCGGCCGAGGCGATCACGGAAAGACCCTCTCCGGCTTCTGCCAGGATCTGCCCGGCGGCCTTGAGCGCCGCTTGCCAGGAAACCTCTTTCTGCCCGCCGCCTTGGTCGGCCAGGGGCGCGGTCAGACGGTGGTCGTTGATGAGATGATAGTTGAGCCTTCCCTCGTCGCACGCCCAGGCCTTGTTCACCTGCTCGTTGA
>JALOPA010000131.1 GCA_025454125.1 Thermodesulfobacteriota bacterium | reverse complement strand
TCACAGGGTTATTCTCGGTGCGCTGGAGCGCTTCATCGGGGTGCTCATCGAGCACTATGCCGGCGCGTTTCCAGTGTGGCTGGCTCCGGTGCAGGCGAGCATCCTCACGGTCACGGACAGGAACATCCCCCACGGGGAGAAAGTGTTGTCTTTGCTCAAAGAAGCGGGAATGCGTGCGGAAGCGGATTTCCGCAATGAGAAGTTGAGTCTCAAGATCCGAGAGGCGCAGCTCCAGAAAATCCCGTACATGCTGATCGTCGGCGACCGGGAGTCGGAGATGCAGGGCATTACCCCCAGGCTGCGAAGCGGGGAGAATCTGCCCTTCATGAAACCGATGGAGCTGATTGAACGAATCAACGAGGATTGCAAACAAAGGAGGTAGGGTTATAGTTAAGAAAACCGATGACGTCAATGTCAATGAGAGGATCCATGCCAAGGCCGTCCGCCTGATCGGTTCCGACGGACAGCAGCTGGGGATTATGCCGACCCAGGAGGCTATGGACAAGGCGATCCAAGAAGGGCTGGATCTCGTGGAGGTTGCCCCCAATTCCGACCCCCCTGTCTGCAAGATCATGGACTATGGGAAGTACAAGTACCAGACGAGCAAGAAGCTCCAGGAGGGGAAGAAGAAGACCAAGACGCTCCAGCTGAAAGAGGTCCGGATGAGGCCGCACACGGATGAGCACGATCTCGAGTTCAAGATCAGAAACATCAAGAAGTTTCTCGAGAAGAAAGACAAGGTCAAGGTGACGGTGCTCTTCAAGGGCCGGGAAATGGCGTACATGGACGCCGGCGTGGCCCTTCTCGGACGGATCACCCAGGATATTGCCGAGCAGGGTACGGTGGAGCAGCCGCCGACCAAAGAGGGATGGCGTCTCACGATGGTCTTGATCCCGAAGTAGCTCTTCGGCCGAACTTTTCTGTAGCCGCCTCTGAAAATTGCGGTGAACGGCGAGTGCCGGCAGAAGGTTTTTCAATTATCCCCTGCGCGAAATAGAATAGGGACCTTCGGCCTCCTTCGGGAAGCCGGGGATGAACACCAGCGCCTTTAATCCATCGGCGTGCAGCGCCGCAGGGAAAGGCACTGGATTTTTTTGCATTCGATGGACGAATGCTTTTCAGGAGGTAAGATATGCCGAAAATTAAGACCAAGCGCGGAGCCGCAAAGCGCTTCAAGAAAACAGGGTCAGGGAAGATCATCAGGAGCAAAGCCTTCGGCAACCACATCCTGACCAAGAAAACGACCAAGAGAAAGAGAAGCATCAGGAAATCAGGGGTGCTCAATTCTGCGAACCTGAAGAGCGTGAGCAGACTCATTCCCTATCTTTAGAGGGTTCGAGCCGATAAAAGGGCTTGGGGAGCCGTCTCCTGACGCTTGGAACGGGAGAGAGGGGTTCTGATCAGCCAATTCCTGATGGGGTGGAAAATACTTTTAGCGAAAGAGAGGTTGAATCATGCCTAGGGTAAAAAGAGGAGTCAATGCCAGGCACCGGCGCAACAAGGTGTTGAAGGCGGCCAAGGGGTTCCGAGGAGGGCACAGTAAGCTCTTCAAGACGGCTTTCATCACCTTGAACCGCGCGAAGGCTTTTGCCTACAGGGACCGGAAACTGAGAAAACGGGATTTCCGGAAACTCTGGATCGTCCGCATCAATGCAGCGGCACGGGAGCACGGGCTGTCCTACAGCGCCTTCATGGGCGGGCTGCAAAAGGCAGGCATTGACCTGGATAGAAAGGTCCTTGCGGATATGGCTGTGCACGACCCGGCGGGTTTTAGCCGCGTGGCCAACATGGTGAAGTAAGCGCTCCCCGGCGGTAAGGGGGCGAGCCATGGCCGTGGCGTACAAGGACTTCGAGGCTCTGGGAAGAGGAAAGTGAGATCCTTTGCACATGAAGGATCGAGTTCTGGACATTGAAAAAAAGGCGCTCCATGATCTCGGAGAGGTGAACAACCTTTCTGATCTGGAGAAGTTTAGGGTCGCCTACCTGGGCAAAAAAGGTTTGCTCACTTCCCTGATGAAAACGCTTGGGGAACTTTCCGCTGAACAAAGGCCGGAAGCGGGCCAGATGCTGAACCGTCTGAAGGCCGATCTGACCAAGCGGTTCGATGAGGCGCGGGAGAGGATCCTTTCCCGAAAAGAAGAAGAGTCCAGCCTCCCGGACGTGACCTTGCCGGGCCGGGAGCCCTTGAGAGGCCATCACCACCCGATCACGCAGGTTTCAAAGGAAATCTGTGACATTTTCAGGAGGATGGGGTTCAAAGTCGTGGAGGGTCCGGAAGTGGAACTGGACTACTACAACTTTGAAGCGCTCAACATCCCGGCCGATCATCCGGCCCGAGACATGCAAGACACCTTCTACGTATCCGACAAGGTTCTCTTGAGGACCCACACGTCCCCCATGGAAGTCCGCGTCATGGAATCCCAGTCTCCTCCGGTAAGGATTATCTCTCCGGGGAAGGTGTATCGGAGGGATTCGGACGTGACCCACACGCCCATGTTTCACCAGGTGGAGGGCTTGCTGGTGGACAAGGGCGTGACCTTCGGCGACTTGAAGGGAACCCTCACCGGCTTCGTTCACCAGATGTTCGGCAAAGAAACGGCCCTCAGGTTTCGCCCCAGCTTTTTCCCCTTTACCGAACCGAGCGCCGAGGTGGACATCCGGTGTGTTATCTGCAAGGGCAAAGGCTGCCGAACGTGCAAGAACACGGGGTGGCTGGAAATCCTCGGGTCAGGCATGAATGATCCGGCGATCTATGCTTTCGTGGGGTATGATCCGGAAGTCTACTCGGGGTTTGCCTTCGGCATGGGAATCGAGCGGGTGGCCATGCTGAAGTACGGCATCGACGACATTCAGCTTTTTTACAGGAACGACATGCGGTTCCTGAGGCAGTTCTAGAAGAAATAGAGAGGGTTCAAGGTGCACGGTGCGCGGTGCACGGAAAACGGTGCAGGGTGCAAGGTAAAAGGTGCAGGGCACAAGGTCAAAGCCAGAAAACCTGAGGCCATGTACTTGCTCGTGACAGAGTGATTTTACCGTGAACCCTGTACCGTGTACCGTGAACCTTTTTTCGGCATTCCATCATCCCGGTGTGTTCCATGCGTGTAAGTCTCAACTGGCTCAAAGAGTATGTGACGATTCCCCTGTCGGTGGATGATCTGGCCGATCTTCTCACCATGGCAGGCCTGGAGGTGGAGGCCAGGGAGCCTCTGGGGCGCTCGCTGGAAGAGGTGGTGGCAGCAAGAGTTCTTTCCGTGCGACCCCACCCTGGGGCGGACGCCCTGTGGCTGTGCGACGTGGACGCAGGCCATGGCTCCGTGCAAGTGGTGTGCGGGGCCCCGAACGTTCGGGCGGGGATGATGACCCCTATGGCGCCGCCGGGCACAAAGCTGCCGGGAGGGATGGAGATCAAGGAAAGCCGCATTCGCGGGGAGGCGTCGGTCGGCATGCTTCTGGCCGAAGACGAGATGGGACTGACGGACGACCACACGGGCGTCATGGTTCTTCCCGAGTCCCTGGCGCCCGGCGCTCCCGTGGCTCAGGCGCTGTCCCTGGAGGATTGGGCCCTGGAAATCGGGCTCACCCCCAATCGGCCGGACTGCGCGTGCGTGATCGGGATCGCCCGGGAGATCGCTGCGCTCACCAAAGGGAAACTCCGCAAGCCGGAGATTCGCGACAAGGAGAGCGGCCGGCGAATCGAAACCTTGACCAGCGTGACCCTTGACGACCCCGAAGGGTGCCCAAGGTATGCAGCCGGCATGATCTGCGGTTTTGAACTCAAGCCCTCTCCGTTTTGGATGAGATACCGCCTTCATGTATCCGGCATCCGGGGCATCAGCAATGTGGTCGATGTGACCAACTACATTCTGCTTGAAATGGGGCAGCCTCTGCACGCCTTTGACTATGACCGCCTCAAGGAAAACCGCATTGTGGTGCGCAAAGCGAGGGACGGAGAGGTTTTCACGACGTTGGACGGCAAGACCCACACCCTGAACCGGGACAACCTCATGATCTGTGACGGTCAGAGGCCGGTAGCCCTGGCCGGAGTCATGGGCGGGCTCAACTCGGAAATTTTCTCCGAATCGAAAAACGTGCTGATCGAGAGCGCCAATTTCGACGCCATCACGGTCCGGCGCAGCTCCAAGCGCCTGGGCCTCTCTACCGAAGCCTCCTACCGTTTCGAAAGAGGGGTGGACATCGGCGGCGTGGTGCCTGCCCTGCGCCGGGCCATGATGCTCATCTCGGAACTGGGCGGAGGGGAAGTGATTCAGGGGATCATTGACAATTACCCGGCGCCTCGCCAGCCTGTCGAGATCGATCTGAGGGTGGACAAAACCAACCGGTTCCTGGGCACAGACCTTTCCCAGGACACGATCAAAGCCTATCTCCAGGCCCTTGAAATGGAAGTCGAGCCCCGGGACGCGAACGTTCTCCGCGTCGCAGCGCCGTTGTTCCGGGTGGACCTCACCCGGGACTGGGATCTCATGGAGGAAGTGGCGCGCATGGAAGGCTATGACAGGATTCCTGTCACCATGCCTGCGATCCGTCCTTCGGACGAGAAGGAATCTCCTGAAATGTCCCTGGGGGATCGGGTGAGAGACATCCTGGTGGGTCTTGGGTTCAGCGAGGTGATTTCCTTCAGCTTCGTCGCGCCTGAGTCAGCCGACTCGCTCGGCGCTGAAAAGGACAGCCCTCTGCGATCCTTTGTCCCCCTGCTCAACCCGCTCACTGTGGACCAGTCGGTCATGAGGACCTCCCTGGTTCCCGGGCTTTTGGCCGCGGTCAAGACCAACCTGTCTTACGGCGAAAAGGACCTCAGGCTTTTCGAGTGGGGCAGGGTTTTCATCCGCCGGGAGGGTAAGGACCTTCCCGAGGAAAGACTTGCGCTCACGGGTTTGATCACGGGACTGGCCAATCCCAAGGAGTGGCACCGGGAGGAAAGGGCTTCGGACTTCTATGACGCGAAAGGCGCCGCAGAAGCGCTTCTAAAGGCCCTGGGGCTGCGATCCCCGGCTTTTGAACGGGGGAACACTCCTCCCTGGTATTCGAAGGAGACGGCATCGCTGATTCGCCTTGCCGGCCAGGGGTTGGGTATCGTAGGACAGCTTTCTGCTGAGGCGCTCAAGCGCTTTGACGTGGATGCGCCGGAGGTCTTTGCTTTTGAAATCGACGGTTCGGTCCTGCTCCGGCAGGCAACGGGGCAAAGGACGTTCGAACCACTTGCAAAATTCCCAGCCGTGTACCGGGACCTCTCCATTGTGGCCAAGCGCAGCGTGGAGAGCGCAAAGATTCAGGAGATCATCCTTCGAGTGGGCGGAGGCCTGGTGGAGTCGGTCAGCCTCTTCGATCTTTTCAAGGGGGGCAAGATCGATCCATCGGAAAAGGCCCTGGCCTTCAGGATCTGCTATCGATCCCGTGAATCCACCCTGGACGGCAAAGACATCAACAAGCTTCATGAAAGCATTGTGCAGAGCATCGGAAAAGAAACAGGCGCCAGGCTGAGGGAGGTGTAGCCAGACCATGCAGATCCCTGAGGAAAAGAAGTTTTTCAGGATAGGCGAGGTCAGCAGGATTATCGGCGTCGAACCCTATGTGCTGAGATACTGGGAGAGCGAGTTTCCTCAGATCCGCCCTGTCCGGGCAGACACGAACCAGCGGACCTATCAGAGAAAAGATCTCGAACTGATCCTGGAAATCAAGAGACTGCTCTACGAAGAAAAGCTGACCATCGAAGGCGCGCGGCAGAGGCTGAAGCAGAGGAAAGAAAAGACAGCCGTCGCAGACGCCGGCCTGATCGAAGAAGTGAAAACGGATTTGCAGGAGATCCTCAAAACCCTGTCCTGATGCGGGCCGTTGGCCGCAACCAAAATCCGGTCTGCTGTTTGAGGCTGGAGAATTCCAAAGAGGAATGCGATGAACCTTGAGGGCCGCACGGCATTCATCACCGGAGCCGGACAGGGAATCGGCCGTGCGTGCGCGGAGGTCTTCGCCTCCCGCGGTGCGGACCTCGTTCTGCTGGACAAGAACCCGGCTACGCTTCCCGGGGTGTGCGAGGAAGTGGCGAAAACAGGCCGAAAGGTCACCCCGATCCTGGTGGACCTCACCGACACTCCCGCTCTGCGCCGGGAGCTTGAAGCGCACTGCTCGAATCTCGCCATAGATATTCTCGTCAACAATGCCGGCTTTGACCGGCCCGGAACAACCGCCAAGATCGACAAAA
>JALOPA010000767.1 GCA_025454125.1 Thermodesulfobacteriota bacterium | reverse complement strand
CCGGAGGTCCTCCGCGCCGCAGCCATTTATCGAATGCTGGCCTTCGGCCTTTTGCTGGTGCTCATGATGATCTTTCGGCCCATGGGGATTCTCCCGTCCGCCCGAAGGAAGCTGGAGCTGAAGAAGGAGGATTGATCGGACCCATGACCGCCCTGCTCGAGATCCGAAGTCTGACGAAGAAATTCGGCGGGCTCCAAGCCCTGACGAAGGTGGACCTTGTTATTGAAGAAAAGATGATCGCCGGGTTGATCGGGCCGAACGGGGCGGGAAAAACCACGCTGTTCAATTCGATTACAGGGGTCTATGCCCCTGAGGAGGGTTCCATCCTCTTTCTCGGGAAACAGATCATCGGCAGGAAGCGCCACGAGATCACAGCCGCCGGCATCGCACGGACCTTTCAGAACATCCGCCTTTTTCCGAACATGAGCACCGGTGAAAACGTGCTGGTCGGCCATCACTGCCAAATGCACGCCGGGGTGTGGGGGGCGGTCAGTCGAAATCGGAAAACACGTCAGGAAGAAGCGGTGGCCGAAAGGAGGGTGATGGAGCTTCTCCGCTTTGTCGGTCTGGAGGGCCAAGAGGACCAGCTGGCCAAGAACCTTCCCTATGGAGACCAGCGGCGGCTGGAGATTGCACGGGCTTTGGCCGTGGAGCCTAAACTCCTCCTGCTGGACGAACCCACGGCCGGCATGAACCCTCAGGAAACTCTTGCCCTCACACGCTTTGTCTCCCGGATCCGGGATGAACTGGGGCTGTCCATCCTGCTCATCGAGCACGACATGCGGGTGGTCATGGGCATTTCGGATCGAGTCACTGTTTTGGATCACGGCATCCGAATAGCCGAGGGAACTCCCGAGGCCATTCAGAAGGATCCCAAAGTCATCGAGGCCTATTTGGGCCGGCCTTCCGAACGTGTCCGAAAACGGCCCCGGCCCGCTCAACCGAACCCTTAGAGGAGAGGCATGGCAGAACTTCTCAAGATCGATCAGATCCACACTTACTATGGCAACATCCACGCCCTTAAGGGTGTCTCTTTGACCGTTCATGAGGGAGAGATTGTCACTCTGATCGGCAGCAACGGAGCCGGGAAGACAACCACCATCAACACGATTTCAGGGATACTGAAACCGAAGCAAGGGGCCATTTTTTTCAAGGGAGAAAAAATCAGCAACCTGCGTCCCCACGAGATCGTGACCAGGGGGGTCTGCCAATCCCGAGAGGGAAGGAAACTCTTCACCCGGCTCACGGTCCTCGAAAACCTGGACATGGGGGCTTTCACCCGAAACGACAAACACGGGATCCGGGAGGACGTGGAGCGGGCCTACAAGCTCTTTCCCATCCTCAAGGAGCGGAGACACCAGGTGTCAGGAACCTTGAGCGGGGGAGAGCAGCAGATGCTGGCCATTGCCAGGGCCCTGATGTCCAGGCCCCAGCTTCTCCTTCTCGATGAGCCGTCCATGGGGCTGGCGCCCATCGTGGTGGAGAAGATCTTCGACATCATCCTCGATATCAGCATGGAAAAAGTGACGATTCTCCTCGTGGAGCAGAATGCCCTGATGGCGTTCTTGATCGCCGACCGGGGGTACGTCATTCAGTCAGGGAAGATCGCCCTGGAGGATACCGTGGAGAACCTGCAGGAGAACGAAAACATCCGGAAGCTCTATCTGGGTGAAGAGGTCTAGAGCCTCAATCTACGAACTGTTTGCATCATGCGTAAATCTTTGGAACTCGGGCCGTGGGGTGTGGTCTCTTTAGAGCCGCAACTTTCTTCAGTGCCATTCATCGGCGCCGAAAAGTCAGTGGGTTATGGTGTAAGCCCTTTGGTACAGACTCTCCGATTGGCCTGTGGGCCTGCGCCTTCTTCGGGGAAGGTTCGGAGGCAAGGGGGCGGTTGGCAGGATGAGTCCATTTCCGGTTGCGAGCTCGCCAGAGACCACACCCCGCGGTCCGAGTTCCAGCGGGCTTAGTTTGCAAGCAAAGGCCTGAATTAGACTGGGAGGCAAAGAGGAAGATGGAGTTCGTCATTTACAGGAAGGTGGAAGGCATTGCCGTGATCACTTTCAACAGGCCTGAAGTGCTGAACGCGGCAAACAATCAGATGACGAGAGAATTTCTCCATGCCCTGAGGCAGGCCGAAGCCGATTCCGAAGTCAGGGTCATTGTCCTGAGGGGAGAGGGGAGGGCGTTCTGCGCAGGCCACGACCTCAAGGAGGACACAGCCGGGGAAACGCTGGAACAAAGCGTAGCCCTCATCGAGGAGCTTCAGGAAACCACCCGGGTCATGCTGAGGATGGGCAAGCCCGTGATCGCAGCGGTCCAGGGCTATGCGGTCGGCGCAGGGTGCGAATGGACCATGAACTGCGATCTTCGGATCGCGGCCGAGGGAGCCAAATTCGGATTCCCTGAAGCGAGCATCGGAACCACGGTCACGAATGCAGGAACCAAGCTTCTCACTCTTCTTGTGGGGTTCGGAAGATCCAAAGAACTGATTCTCACAAGCCGGATGATCGAAGCGAAGGAAGCCAAAGAGTGGGGTCTGGTCAATGAGGTCGTCCCCCAGGAGGCCTTGGAAAAGACAGCCATGGACCTGGCCGGAAAAATCGCAAACACCCCGGTCATGTCTACGAGGCTGGCCAAGGCGGCCTTGAATCAGGCGGTCACTGAGAGTTTTGAGCAAACCCTCGAGCGGGAGGCGAGAGACGCCATGCTCATGCCTATTGCCGGGAAGGACCCCTCGCAATGAAAAGCACGCGAAGAATCGATGTGGGAAAACGGGTCAGAGAGATCAGGAAGAATGCGGGTCTCTCGATGAAAGAACTCGCGGCAAAAGTGGGCGTGAGTTTC
>JALOPA010000130.1 GCA_025454125.1 Thermodesulfobacteriota bacterium | reverse complement strand
AGGCTCGAAGCATGTCCGATTCCGTGATGATGCCGACCAGCTTGCCTTTCTTCACCACGGGGATGCCGCTGATCTTGTGTTTGTAAATGAGCTGCGCGGCAATTTCGATATCGCTGTCCGGATCCACGGTGATGGGGTTCTTGATCATCAGGTCGGAAAGGGTGAGACCCGCCACCATAGAAGGAATCAATCCCGTCCTGAGATCGGCGAGCGTCACAAAACCGACCAGGGCGTTTCCCTCTCCGGTCACGGGCAGATGCCGGATGGAGTTCACTTTCATGACTTCGATGGCTTCCTTGATGGAAGTCTTCTCGGTGATCGAGATAGGTTCCGGAATCATCAGCGCTTTGATCTTCATGGGAGAGTCCCCCTGTGCCTCCCCTTGCCCATAGCGCTTCGGTTCTTGCTCCAGGGGAGACGATGCTGTTTGTGGAATTGAATACCTGCTTGCGCAGAGAAGAAGTGTTCCCAGTGCGATCTCTCGCCACTTCCGATGCAGCCCTGTCATTTCGAGCGAACGCGAGAAATCCAATGCGGAGCATGGTCCCGAGCAGAGAGAGAAATCTCGCAGACACAAACAGATCCGACGCTTCGCTCAAAACGACCCGCCACGGCGAGCCGGATCTCTCCCGGAGTTTACCCTGAGGCACTCGAGGGGGTTGAGAGGACCGGCAGTGGCCGCGACAAGGCACTGGGAAAGAACTGACAAGGAGAATAGGCGCAATGGGCTTGCGTGTCAAGAAGATAGCATCACCGGCCTTTGGCGCTCAGAGATCCTGCAAAAAAGCATGCGGCGTAGTGATTCTCCCTTATTTCACGCAACGCCGGCTCCTGCTCCCGGCACCTTTGCTCCGCGTAAAGGCATCGGGTATGAAAACGGCATCCCGGCGGAGGATGGATGGGGCTCGGCACGTCTCCGGGGAGAACAATGCGCTCCCGCTTTGTTCTGGGATCGGGGACGGGGGCGGCTGAAAGCAGCGCCTGGCTGTAAGGGTGGAGAGGCTCATGGTAAAGGGAGCCGGACTGCGCGGTTTCCACGATTTTGCCCAGGTACATGACAGCGACGCGGTCGCTGATGTGTTGGACCACGCTGAGCGCGTGAGAGATGAAGAGGTAGGTCAGCCCGAACTCGTCTTGAAGGTCCTCGAGCAGGTTGATCACCTGAGCTTGAATCGACACATCGAGAGCGGAGACCGCTTCGTCGCAGATGATGAGTTTGGGATGGAGCGCGAGCGCTCTGGCCACCCCGATGCGCTGCCGCTGGCCGCCTGAGAACTGGTGAGGGTAGCGTCTCATGTGTTCGCGCTTGAGCCCCACCACCTCCAGAAGTTCCAGCACCCGGGCCTCCCGTTCCCGCCGGTTGGTTATCCCGTGCACGTAAAGGGGCTCGCCCACGATGTGGGCTACATTCTTGCGGGGGTTCAGGGAGGAGAAGGGATCCTGAAAAATGATCTGCATCTCCTTGCGCAAGGCTCGCATCTTCCCGCTGGGATAACCGAGAATGCTCTGGCCCTGGAAAAGGATGTCGCCGCTCGTGGCTTCTTCGAGGCGCAGGATGAGCCGCCCCAGGGTGGACTTGCCGCACCCGGACTCTCCCACGAGTCCCAGGGTCTCCCCCTGCCGGATGGCGAGATCCACTCCGTCCACAGCCTTGACCGAAGCCACCTCCCGGAGAAACACCCCACCCGTGATCGGAAAGTGTTTGACCAGGTTCCGGACCTCGACGAGCGGCGATGCAAGAGGTTTGAGTTCTGCGATCATAGAAACGCCCGTGAACACACACTCGAGCCTAAACAAAACGGTGCAAGGCGCAAGGTGCAAGGTACACGGAACAGAGGTCGTGCAGCGAACTCGCAGCAAGAAACACGATCGTGATCCTCAATTGCATCACCGTGAACCTTGCACCCTGCACCGTGAACCATCTTCTTTCGATACCCCATCACTCCCTTCTTCTTACCCACACTGATGACAGCGCACCCTGTGGCCGTTTCCCAGGTCCCTCATCGGCGGTTCGATCCGGCGGCAATCGGCCTGGGCCACGGTGCACCGTTCACTGAAGAGGCATCCCTCCGGCAGCCTGAACAGAGAAGGAACCACCCCGGCAATGGTGCTCAGACGCTTCTGTTTTTTCCCCTTGCCCAGGACGGGGATGGAACTCAAGAGCCCGGCCGTGTAGGGGTGTTTGGGATTGCCGAAGAGATCGTTGACCTCTGCGGTTTCCATGATTTTGCCCGCGTACATGACCACCACCTTTTGCGCCATCTCCGCAATCACGCCCAGGTCGTGGGTGATGAAAAGGATGGATGCTCCTGTTTCCGTCTTCAGTTTGTTCATGAGTTCCAGAATCTGGGCCTGAATGGTCACATCCAAGGCCGTTGTCGGCTCATCGGCGATCATCAATTTAGGATAACAGGCAAGAGCCATGGCAATCATCACCCTCTGTCTCATGCCCCCGCTCATCTGATGGGGGTAGTCCTGGACACGCGATTCCGGCGCAGGAATGCCGACCAAGCGGAAACTTTCGATGACCCGGTCGCGGATGTCCTTGCGGGACAGTTTTTCGTGCAGTTGAATCACTTCCGCCACCTGATCCCCTACCGTGAAAACCGGGTTCAGGGAGGTCATGGGTTCCTGGAAAATCATGGATATTTTCTTTCCCCTGATTTTCCGCATCCTGAATTCCGGCATCTTGAGAAGATCGGTCCCCTCGAAAAAGATTTCTCCTCCCGCAATCCAACCCGGCGGCATCGGCACAAGGCCCATAATAGACGCGGCCGTGACGCTCTTGCCGCAGGCGGATTCGCCCACCAGGCCGAGGGTCTGCCCTGCATGGATCGTGAGGCTCACGTCATCCACCGCCTTGAGCACGGCGCCGCGAACGTTGAAGTACGTTTTCAGATTGCGGATGTCCAGGAGCTCTTCCACCGCTCAATCCCTCAGCCTTGGATCAAGGGCGTCCCGGAGCCCGTCGCCCAAAAGGTTGAACCCCAGCACGCCCAGGAGAATGGCGATGCCGGGAAAGGTCATAACCCACCAGGCACGCAGAATCATGGCCCGGCCTTCGGCGATCATGGCCCCCCACTCGGGAATGGGAGGCTGGGCGCCAAGCCCGAGGAAACTGAGCCCGGCCGCATCCAGGATGGCGGCGCCGAAACCCAGGCTGGCCTGGACAATCATGGGCGCGAGACAGTTCGGCAGGATGGCATTGAAGATGACCCTGCCGTCTTTTGCGCCCACCGCTCGGGCGGCGGTCACGTAATCTTTCCCGAATTCGTCCATGACCGAGGCGCGGACGATGCGTGCGAACCGGGGAATGTTGATGATTCCGATGGCCATCATCGCGTTCCTGAGTCCGGGCCCCAGGTAGGCCACGATGACAATGGCCAGCAGGATGTGAGGAAAGGCCAGGATGATGTCCATGAAGCGCATGATCAGGTTGTCCAGCCAACCCTTGTAGTATCCGGCCAGCGCGCCCAGGAGGGTTCCAAGCGTGAGCGCGAGACCGACACTCACGACTCCAAGGGTCAGAGAGACCCGCGCCCCATAGATGAGACGAGACAGGATGTCGCGGCCGAGATCATCGGTGCCGAGCAGGTTCTTCGACGCCCCTCCCTCTTCCCACACCGGGGGCTTGAGCTGATCATAGAGGGCGTTCTC
This sequence comes from Thermodesulfobacteriota bacterium, assembly GCA_025454125.1. The sequence continues at coordinate 2,572 of JALOPA010000130.1, read as the reverse complement.
GACAGGGTCGTGGGGGCTGATGACGGGCGCAAAGACGGCGGCCGCCGCAAACAGGGTGATGATGATGAGCCCTGCGAGGCCTGTCTTGTTCTTGAACAGCTTCTCGATCTGGTCGAAAAAGGGATGCCGGTCCTCAGGATTCCTCATCCTGGACCAGAAGGAACTCGCTGATCCGGCGTTTTCATTCATAGGAATCGTCTCGAAACAGATTCAACGGCTCACTCCCCCACAACCTACTTCACACTGATCCTCGGGTTGATCACGGCGTAGAGCACATCCACAATGAGGTTCACGATGACGAAGGTGGTGGCCACCAACAGGGTCCCGCCCTGAATCACCATGTAGTCCCTTTTGACCACGCCCTCGTAAAGCCACTTCCCCACCCCCGGCCAAGCAAACACGGTCTCCGTGAGAATGGCTCCGCCCATGAGGATCCCGAACTGAAGCCCGATCACGGTCACCACCGGGATGAGCCCGTTTCTGAGAGCGTGCTTGAGAACGATCTTGGGCTGGCTGAGCCCCTTGGACTTGGCGGTCTTGATGTAGTCTTGCCGAAGCACCTCCAGCATGGAGGAGCGGGTCATGCGGGAGACGATGGCCAGAGGAATCGTGCTCAAGGCAACGGCCGGAAGCGCCAAATGCATCAGCGCATCGCCTAGAGCGGCCCAGTCTCGGGCGAGGATCGCGTCAAGCACGAAAAAATTCGTGACAATCGGCATCTCGGTCTCCACCCCGATCCGGCCGGACATGGGAAACCAGCCCAGGTTCAGGGAGAAGAGGAGCATGAGCATGAGCCCGAGCCAGAACACGGGCATGCTCACACCGAAAAGGGAGGTCACCATGGCCGTGTAATCGAACCAGGAATATTGCTTGGTGGCTGAAATGATCCCGAGGATGATTCCGAAAAAACAACTGATGAACATGGCGACCACGGCCAGCTCGATGGTGGCCGGAAACTTCTGTCCGATCTCCCTGGAGACCTTTTCTCTCGTGAAGATGGTCTCTCCGAGGTCGAGCTGGATCGCTCTCTTGATGAACATGCCGTACTGGACATAGAGTGGCTGCTTGAGGCCCAGATACTCCCGCATCACATCCAGGGCTTCAGGAGTGGCCCGCTCGCCAAGGAGCAACTCCGCCGGGTCTCCGGGAGTGATCCTCAGCATGAGGAAAACGATGACCGTCACGCCCAGGAGCGTGGGGATCACCATCAGGATTCTGCGGATAATGAATGCAAGCACGATGAACCCGTAACCGTCCCGTTCACCCTTCGATACCTCAGGGCGAACGGATCAAAAAGCCCGTGCGGGTGTGATGTTCCGTTCGCAGGGAGGTATCGAACCATGAAAGATAAAGAGCCGGTGAACTCCCTGCGAGCAAAAGCAAGCCTTAGATCGTCATTCCCGCGTAGGCGGGAATCCAGTTCTTCTGTGCTTTCCGGACTCCCGCTTTCGCGGGAGTGACGTTCTCCTGAAAAAAACGGGGAGAAGGCTTGCGCCTTCTCCCCGTCGGCAGGGATTATTTCTCCAGCCAGACGCTCTTGAGTCTCACCGATCCCGTGGGATGGAGCTTGAAGTTCTTGACCGCCTTGACGGCCGGCCACATGACGGTCGAGTGGGCGATGGGAATCACCGGGCACTCATCGAACATGAGCTGCTGCGCCTTCTTGTAGATCTCGGCGCGCTTGGCCTGGTCGATGGTCTGCTTGCCGTCCAGCATGAGCTTGTGGTACGCCTCATTGTGCCACTGGGTCCGCACCGCTTCCGAGGCCATGCCGTCAAAGAGAACGGCCAGGAAATTGTCCGGGTCCCCGTTGTCGCCGGTCCAACCCAGCTGGAACAGGTCCATGTCATTGGGCTGCTGGATCTGTCTCTTCAGATAGGTCCCCCAGTCATAGCTCACGATCCGTGCGCTGATCCCGATCTTAGCCAAATCTCCGATCATGGCCACACCGACCTTCAACCCTTCCGGATTGTAAGGTCTTGCCACAGGCATGGACCACAAGGTGACCTCAGGAAGCCCCTTTCCTTCCGGGTACCCGGCTTCGGCAAGAAGCTTTTTGGCGAGGTCCACGTTGTAGTCGTAGCCCGGCACATCATTGTTGTATCCCCACATGGTGGGCGGGATGCAGTTCTTGGCCACCTGGCCCATGCCCTGGTAGATGTTGTCCACAATCGCTTTGCGGTTGATGGCGTGGGCAACGGCCAGGCGAAGGGTCTTGTTGCTCTTCCACGGCTCCTTCTTGTGGTTGAAGCCCAGGTACCCGATGTTCATGCCGGGCTGCGCCGGAACCCAGAGCTTGGCGTCTTTCTTGGCCATGGGGATGTCGGCCGCATTGGGGAACTGGCAGATGTGGATTTTGCCGGCTTTCAGCTCGAGAAAACGAACCGCATTCTCAGGAATGGCCCTGAAAATGACCTTGTCCATGTAGGGGCCTCTGTCTTTGTCCCAGTAATCTTTGAAGGCTTCTAAGGTAATCCGGTCGTCCTTAACCCAGTTGACGAACTTGTAAGGGCCTGTGCCCACAGGGTTCCGCACAAAGGCAGCCGGATCCTTCATGAAGGCCGTGGGGCTG